>DASUBK010000173.1:0-2906 GCA_035763305.1 Terriglobales bacterium
AGGTGACGCTGCAGGGAATCGGAACCGTAGACGCCTCGGGATCGCGGACCGTGAACCCGAGTTCCTCCACCACCTACGTAGCCGTCGCCAAGGGTCCCGGGGGTACGCAGGAAGCCAGCGCCAGGGTGACGGTGAATCAGCCGCCTGCTACCGCCGCCGCGGCTGGCCCCTCGGAGGAGGAACTGTTCGCGCGCAGCGTGAAGGACCTGTACTTCGATTACGACAAGTACAACATCCGTCCCGCTGACGCGCCGAGCGCCGACGGCGACGCCCGGTTCTTCCTCGACCATCCCAACGTGAAGGTGCTCATCGAGGGGCATTGCGACGATCGCGGTTCGGAGGAGTACAACCTGGCCCTGGGCGACAGCCGCGCCACTTCGATGAAGGAAGCGCTGCTGAAGGCGGGCGTCGAGGCCGAGCGCATCAAGACCATCAGCTACGGCAAGGAAAAGCCGTTCTGCAGCAGCGACGACGAGCCGTGCTGGCAGCAGAACCGCCGCGCCCACCTGGTGTTCCAGAAGTAGATTGAGAAAAAACGCCACGGATTTCACGGATTCACACGGATGAACTAAAAAGATCTGTGAACGTCCGTGTGAATCCGTGGCCTTTCACCTTCCGCGCAGGCGCTCGAATTCTTCCCGGCTGAGGACTTCGTGCTCGCCCAACCACTCGATGATGCGCGCTAGCACTTCCCCTGCTTCCGGCCCCCGCAGCGTGACCGTGTGAACCTGCGGCCGCTCCAGGTCGGGAAAAAGCGCATCGCCCTCCATGCGATGCAGGCCGCACTGGCCCTCGAAGGGCGAGTCGCGCGAAGCCATCCACACCACCCGATAGCGCGCGCTCCGTCCCTGCGCGCTGACCACCATGGTGCTGCCGGGAATGCAGTTGCGGTACACGCCACCGAGGCGCAAGCCGCGGTCGCTGACTTCCAGGGTGAAGGCGTCCTGCTGGAAACGGCCGAAGCGTTCGTCCCGTCCCTGGATCCAGACGTAGCGAACCAGCACCTGGCGCGGCGAGGCGCGGCGGTTGCCCACCTCCGCGGCCGGGCGGGCGGGGGCCTGCTCCTGCTCGGTGATCATGGCTCCAGCATGAGCGGAGACGGCATCACTCGGCACAAATTCGCCGGTGGATGCATGGCACGATTCCGCGGTTGAATTCCGTTCCCGTGGTGGAACCGAACTTACGGCCCGCAGCGCGGTTCTTCCGCTACAATCTCCTGCTCTCTTACCACTATGAAGGCGCTACTCACTTTGCTGCTCTTCTCCGCCATGGCCTGGGCGCAACCGCAGTGGAACCTGATGCCGATGCCCGCCTCGGTTGCCGGCGGCGAAGGGGAACTGGTCATCGGCGGCGGCTTCACCGTAGCCGTGCACGGCGATGCCCGGCTGCAGCGTGCCGCCACGCGTTTCCTGGCGCAGTTGGCGCGGCAGACCGGAATTCCGATTTCCAACCAGTTGCAGAAGGGCGACACGGCCACACTGGTTGTCTCCGCCGAGCACGACGCCAAGGACGTGCAGCAACTGGGCGAGGACGAGTCGTACTCGCTGACGGTCACATCGCAAAGCGCGCGCATCTCCGCTCCCACCACCCTGGGCGCGATGTACGGGTTGCAAACGTTCCTGCAACTGGTGCAGACCAGTCCCCGCGGCTTTGTCGCGCCGGCGGTCACCATCCAGGACCGGCCGCGTTTTCCCTGGCGCGGCCTGCTGCTGGACGTTTGCCGCCACTGGATGCCGGTCGAGGTGGTCAAGCGCACCCTCGACGGCATGGCGGTGGCGAAACTCAACGTCTTGCACTGGCACCTCTCCGAAGACCAGGCGGTGCGAGTGGAAAGCAAGAAGCTGCGCAAGCTGCAGGAAGTGGCGTCGGCCGGGCACTTCTACACCCAGGCGGAGATCAAGGAGATCATCGCCTACGCCCGCGACCGCGGCATTCGCGTGGTGCCGGAGTTCGACATGCCGGGCCACACCACCGCCTGGCTGGCCGCTTATCCCGAGCTGGCGAGCGGGCCGGGACCCTACGGGCTGGAGCACGGCTTCGATACCCGCGGCGTGATGGATCCCACGCGCGATTCCACCTACAAGTTCCTCAAGAAATTCATCGGGGAGATGAGCAAATTGTTTCCCGACGCCTTCTGGCACAGCGGCGGCGACGAGGTGAATTTCAAGGAGTGGGACGGCAATCCCAAGATCCAGGAATTCAAGCGCGCTCACAATCTCGCCGACGACGAAGCGCTGCAGGCGTATTTCACCGGCCGCCTGGTCGACATCCTGAAAAAACACGGAAAGCGGATGGTCGGCTGGGACGAGGTCTTCGATCCGGAACTGGCGAAGACGATGGTGGTGCAGTCGTGGCGTGGACCGAAATCGCTGGCCGAGACAGCGCGCGCAGGTTACGACAGCATCCTGTCCAACGGCTATTACCTCGACCTGGCGCATCATGCCGCCGACTACTACGCCGTCGATCCGCTGGGCGGCGATGCGGCGTCGCTCAGCCCGGCCGAGCAGGCGCACATCCTGGGCGGCGAGGCGTGCATGTGGGCAGAAATTGTGTCGCCGGAGACGGTGGATTCGCGCATCTGGCCGAGCGCCGCGGCGGTGGCGGAGAAGCTGTGGTCGCCGGCCTCGGTGAACGATGTGGAATCCATGTACCGCCGTCTCGATCGCTTCAGCGGAGAACTGGAGTTTCTGGGCGTCACCGCCGATGCGAATTACTGGCCGATGTTGCGCCGCCTGGCGGGCGACGGCGATCCGGCGGCGTTGCGCACGCTGGCGGATGTCGTCGAACCGATTAAGGATTACCAGCGCCATAACTCGCGCCCCTACACCATCAACACTCCTCTGAATCGCCTGCCGGACGCGGCCCGCACCGAGAGCCAGACGGCGCGGAACTTCGCCCTCATGGTG
>DASUBK010000174.1:0-5987 GCA_035763305.1 Terriglobales bacterium
TCCATGGGGCGGTCGGCCGTCGGCGGTCGGCCGTCGGGCCGAAGAAGGCGACCGCGGTAGCCCACATCTGCCCGAGGCGGGCCGATGTGGGGCACCATCAACCCAGGCTCTGTTTGCCATTGTGCAGGGCGGCATGTATCCGAAGCTCAGGAAGGAATGCGCGGAGCGGCTGGTGGAGAGGGACTTTCCCGGCTACGCGATCGGCGGGCTCAGCGTGGGCGAGCCGCGGGAGGTCACGCGGGAGATCGTCGAAGCCACGCTGGAGCATCTGCCGAAAGACAAGCCGCGCTACCTGATGGGCGTGGGCACGCCGGAGGAGATCGTCGAGTACGCCGGCCTGGGGGTGGACATGATGGACTGCGTGCTGCCGACGCGGGCGGCGCGCCATGGATTGCTATTCACCAGCGAGGGCAAGATCAACATCAAGGGAGCGCGCTACGCGCAGGACGAGGGGCCGCTCGATCCGGCCTGCGGGTGCATGGTGTGCCGGCGGTACTCGCGGGCCTATTTGCGGCACTTGTACGCGAGCGGGGAGATGCTGGCGCAGGTGCTGAACACCATGCACAACCTCGCCCACTACCTTGACACCATGGATAGGGTGCGGCATTCTATAACTCTTGGGGAGTACGCAAGTTTCCTTTCCGGTACCCGGTCTCGCAGCTTGAATTCCCCCATCCCGAAAGCCTGAGGCGCAGCGGCTGTCGGCTATCCGCTCTCGGCTGTCGGGTGGCAGCGTGCCGCCGGAGGAGCGACTGTGTTCCCGGCGGTCGACGACTGAAAGCCGATAGCCCCAAGGTATAAGCCGAACATTCCAGGCAGGCCCGCCATCCGAAGCGACAGGTGTGCGGGAGGAGCGTTGCACGAATTGACCAGCGTGACCGCCATAGCCTTCGCCCAGGCGCAAACGGGCGGCTCGACCGCGGCGTTGTGGCTGCCGCTGGTTTTCATTTTTGTCATTTTTTATCTCCTGCTGATCCTTCCCCAGCAGCGCCGCCAGAAGAAGTGGCAGGCGATGTTGAGCGAGTTGAAGACCGGCGACGACGTCATCACCAGCGGCGGCCTCAAGGGCAAGATCGTGGCCCTGCGCGACGACTCGGTACACTTGCGGGTCCCGCCCGACAACCTGCGGCTGGAAGTGGCGCGCAGCTCGATCGTGTCGGTGAAGACCGCGGAAGGGGTGACGCAGGAGCAGGCGAAGTAGAAGAGGTTTCGGAGGTTTCAAAGGTTTCGGAGGTTTCGCCGGAGCCTTTGAAAGGTTCGGAGCTCACGGAGTTTCGGCAAAGGGCTTGGATTGCGCCGGTGATTCAAGGCGGCGCAGAGAGAGTTCGGAAACCTTTGCAACCTCCGAAACCTCCGAAACCTGGTTCTTACCATGACTAAGACGTTGCTCTGGAAGACAGTCTTCATCGCGGCCGTGACGCTGATTTTCGCGGCCGGCATCTTTTTCGGTCCCATGAACAACTGGGCCTCCAGTTGGCAGGCGCTGCACGACCAGGGCCTGGGCGGGGCGGTGCTGAACAATATCCACCTGGGTCTGGACCTGCGCGGCGGCACCCACCTGATCCTGCAGGTGCAGGTGAACGACGCGGTCAACGCCGACTCCGACCAGGCGGTGGAGCGGCTCAAGACCGATCTCAAGTCGCGTAACGTAGCGTACGGCGAGATCACCAAGCCCGACCCGCAGAACCGTCCCGACCTGATCGTGATTAAAGGCGTTCCGCCCGACGCGACCAGCGACCTGCGCTCCCTGGTCAGCGACCGCCTGCCGGAGTACGACATGACCTCGACCGCGGAGGGATTCACGCTGCGCATGAAGCCCTCGAACCTGCAGGACCTGAAGAACCGCTCGGTGCAGCAGGCGATCGAGACCATCCGCAACCGCATTGACAAGTTGGGCGTGAGCGAGCCGCTGATCGAGGAGCACGGCCTGGGGCAGTACCAGATCCTGGTGCAACTGCCGGGCGTGGACGATCCGGCGCGGGTGAAAGAGATCATGCAGTCCACCGCCATGCTGGAAATCCGGCAGGCGTTCGGCGGGCCGTTCAATTCCGAGCAGGAAGCGCTGCAGGCGCACAACGGCGTGCTGCCGCCGGATACGGTACTGATGCCGGGGCGTTCGATCGGCGCTCAGGGGGCCGGCAGCGAGGGCGGGCAGACCTGGTACATCATCTCGCGCGCCTCGGCCGTGACCGGCCATGACCTGCGCGACGCGCGCATGACCCGCGACGAGAACAACCGTCCCGCGGTCGGCTTCGATCTGACCGGCGAAGGCGGGCGCCGCTTCTACGCCTTCACCAGCTCGCACGTCGGCGAACAGCTGGCGGTGGTGCTGGACAACAAGGTGCAGGAAGTGGCCAACATCCAGGAGGCCATCCGCGACCAGGGCCGCATCACCGGCTCCTTCACCGAGCAGCAGGCCAACGACCTGGCGCTGATCCTGCGCTCGGGCGCGCTGCCGGCGGGCATTCACTACCTGGAAGAGCGCACGGTGGGGCCGTCGCTGGGCGCGGACTCGATTCGCCACGGCGTGCTGGCGGCGGTCATCGGTTTCCTGGCCGTAATCGTGTTCATGCTGGTGTACTACCGCGGCGCGGGCATCAACGCCGACGTGGCGCTGATCCTGAACCTGGTCATCCTGCTGGGTTTCATGTCGTACTTCGGGGCGACGCTGACGCTGCCGGGCATCGCGGGAGTGATCCTGACGGTCGGCATGGGCGTGGATTCGAACGTGCTGATCTTCGAGCGCATCCGCGAGGAGCTGCGCAACGGCAAGACGGCGCCGTCGGCGGTGGAGCAGGGATTCGGGCACGCCTGGCTGACCATCGTGGACACGCACGTGACCACCATCGTGTCGGCCATCATCCTGTTCATGTTCGGCACCGGGCCGGTGAAGGGATTCGCGGTCACGCTGACCTTCGGTCTGCTGGCCAACCTGTTCACCGCGGTGTTCGTCAGCCGCGTGATCTTCGACGTGCACTTGAACAACCTGAAGCGCGGGGAAGCGATTTCGGTTTAGGGGCTGGCGGCTAGGGGCTAGTCGGAATTAGAGTTTCGGCTCCGTACTCGGGGCACAAGGTAGAGGCATCGTGGAGTTCTTTCGCAATCCGAACATTCATTTCCTGAAGTACAAGTGGTACTTCCTGGCCTTCTCGCTGGTGTTCAGCGTGGCGGGCATTCTCAGCATGCTGTTCTGGCATGGCGTGCCGCTGGGCGTGGACTTCCGCGGCGGCACCCTGGTGTACGTGAAGTTCACGCACACGCCGGACTCCAACCACATCCGCGCGCTGATGGACAAAGCGGGGCTGCACAACGCCCGCATCCAGAGCTACGGGCCGCCGGCCGCCAACGAGCAGTTGATCGCTCTCGACCTGAAAGAGACCAGCGAGCAGGCCCTCGACCAGGGCAAGAACCAGATCATCAACGCGCTGGAGAGCGGGCAGGCGCAGGCCGGCAAGCAGGACCTGAACAACACCAGCTCGCAGGGGCTGCAGGATTACCTGGTGGCGAAGGACCCGCTGCGCAACGGCGGCGATGCCCAGGTCTACGGCAAGATCGGGCAGGACATCGTCAGCCTGCGCGACAAGCAGTTGGGCGGCGTGCTGAGTTCGATGGACGAGCTCAACGGCATTGCTCCCGCGCCGGCGGTCGCCTCGCTGAAAGACGGGTTCTTCCTCTCCGATTTCGGTGTCTATAACGTCGAGATCGTGGGGCCGCAGGTCGGCAAGCAGCTGCAGGACCAGGCGTGGCGCGCGGTTCTGTTCTCGCTGCTCGGCATGCTGGTGTACCTGTGGTTCCGCTTCGAGCTGATCTACGGCGTGGCGGCGGTGGTGGCGTGTTTCCACGACACCCTGATCACGGTGGGCGCGTTCTCGCTGCTGAACAAGGAAATGTCGCTGACGGTGATCGCGGCCATCCTGACGCTGGTGGGCTACTCGATGAACGACACCATCGTGGTCTTCGACCGCATCCGCGAGAACGTCAAGCTGCTGCGGCGCGAGTCGCTGGCCGAGATCGTCGACAAGTCCATCAACCAGACGCTGAGTCGAACGGTATTGACGTCGGGCCTGACCTTTATTACCGTGCTGTCCCTCTATTTGTTCGGTGGGGAAGTGCTGCACGGGTTCAGCCTGGCGCTGGTGATCGGCATTTTAATCGGCACCTATTCGTCGATCTTCATCGCATCGCCGATGCTGGTGGCGTACCAGGACTGGCGCGAGCGGCGCGGCAAGAGCAGCAAGCTGGCGGCGGTGCCGGTGGCGGCGCAGAAGCGCGAGAAGGTGCGCGCGCGCTAATTGCCAGTTTCAGTTTCGGTTTCCGTTGGGTGGTCCACGCCGCACGCGGGAAAGTGATCGGCATCACCGCCGCAGGCGACATGCAGGGTCGAACATCCGAAGGTTCGACGGGCGGCGGCAGGCAGCAAAGGGCGGCATCCCCGAGCCACTCTGGATAGCACCATTCTCGGTGCAAGGCTAAGCAGCGGGCCCGAGCGGCAGCAGCTGGTCGCCGCAAGTGATTGCAATTACAGGCCAAACAAAATCGCACGGCAGCTCTCATAGCTGGGAGCAAAAATTCGCTGGCCGGTGTCTAAATAGTTCACAGGGAAGTATCCGGTAGGGAGACTAGGTATGTTTGAAGATAGCCTGATTGAATCAGGAGGACGGATCAAGCGGTCGAAGTGGACGACGTTTGTCAGCTTCTTCCTGCAGGCGATCCTGGTCGGGGTCCTCATCCTGATCCCGCTGATCTATACCGAGGCATTGCCCAAACAGCAGTTGATGACCTTCCTGGTGGCGCCGCCTCCGCCGCCTCCGCCTCCACCGCCGCCGGCGGCCGCGCCGGTCAAGATCCAGCGAGCGCCGGAGACGGAAGTGGTGAACGGCCAGTTGCGCACGCCCACCAAGATTCCTGAGAAAGTGAAGATGATCAAGGAAGAGGAAGCGCCTCCGCCGTCGGCCGCGATTGGCGGCGTGGTGGGCGGGGTACCCGGCGGCGTACCCGGCGGGCAGATGGGCGGCGTGATCGGCGGCATCATCAGCTCCACGCCGGTCGCGGTTCCCAAGGTGGCCACGCCGCAGCGCGTGCGCGTGTCGCAGGGCGTGACCGAAGGCCTGCTGCTGCACCAGGTGAAGCCGACGTATCCGCCGCTGGCGCGCCAGGCCCGCATCCAGGGGCAGGTGGTGCTGGAGGCGGTCATCGCCAAAGACGGCACCATTCAAAACCTGCGGCTGGTGAGCGGACACCCGATGCTGGCGCCGGCGGCGATCCAGGCGGTGAAGGAGTGGCGCTACAAGCCGTACATTCTGAACGGTGAGCCGGTGGAGGTTTCGACCACCATCACGGTGAACTTCACCCTGGCTGGAGGCTAGAAAGAACCCGGAGCGCCGGCCGAGGCCGGCGCTCTCTGATTTTTAACGGGCGCGCGCCGCGCGTCCGTTCCATCCGAAAGCAGTTTCGCTCCGGATGAAAACAAGCTTTCGCCGATCTTGCCCGCGGGCAGCATCCAAGGTGGGCAGGGGAGGAGAGACGCAGGCTGGGAAAGCTGCTGCGCAGCCGGGAAGAAGGCGGGACCGGCGACGGGCGGCGGGGCCAATCGCGACGCGAGCGGCCGCAACCTGCGAGACGGTCAGCAGCAACCGCCAACGTTCTGAGGAGGAACAAGCAACGTCATGCTTCTAGCAACCCTGTCCACCCTCTATTTGACCCATATTCCCACGGTCGCCCTGTGGCTCTTCCAGGACACGGGCACGGTGGGATGGGACCCGATCTCGCTGTGGAAGCAGATGGGCATCCTGGCCAAGATCGTGGTCGTGATCCTGTTCATCATGTCGGGCTGGTCGATCGGCGTCATGATCGATCGCTGGATGGCGTTCAGCGCCGCCCGCAAGCAGTCGCGTTCGTTCGCACCGGCGGTGGCCGGCGCGCTGCGCGAGGGCAAGATCGACGAAGCCATCCGCGTGGCCGAGCGCAACAAGAAGAGCCACCTGGCG
>DASUBK010000175.1:0-3848 GCA_035763305.1 Terriglobales bacterium
GGTGGTCGTCGTTGACAAAGGTCTCGCGGAGGTAGTTGCGAGCACCGTGCCGGGAGGTGTTGTCGTCGAGGTGATTGACTTTGACAATTGGAGGATGTTCGGGCGCAGGTATTCGAATTCGCTTTCGGCCGAAGGCCGCAAGTACCTAAGGGGCATCGGCTAAGCAAACTTGTGCGCGTCGACCGCGCTTATAACCCTCTCAATTTCCCGCCACAATTTCGGCTGCTACATAAGTATCCGTCCGCCGTGCTCCACGATTTCCTGGAAGGCGTGCTCGGCGTCGAGGTTCCACTCCCAGGTGTCCTCGAAGGCCTTGATCTGGGAAGCGGCGCGGGTGCCGTCCTTTTCGGCGAAGAGGACGTTGTAGTCCTGGCGGGAGTTGAAGGGCGGATCGAGGTAGACGAGGTCCACGGATTCGTCGCGGACGTGCTCGCGGAGGACGACGAGATTATCTCCGTAATAGAGCTTGTTGTCGGCCATTTTGGAGGGAATGTATCACAGGGAACGGGGCGGAGAACGAGGACGCCGAGAAGGTTCGGAAAGTGAAACAGGGTGCTGCCGCGGGATTTGCTCTTTGGCCCCGATTGGACTCCCGCCGGGGGCGGCGGGGGTACATCCAGCACGGGAGCCCGGCCGGTCGGGGTCGACCGGCCTCCAAGGAAAGCGGGGATTGCACGCACGGGAGGCGGGGGATTGCGCGCGCGGGGGAGGGAGCGGATTGCGCGCGGGGTCGCGCGCGGTCCACATGCGGGTAAAAACAATCAAGGCGGCCTGGTGGGCCGCCTTGGTTGCTTTCGCGGAGGATCCGCGGTTGGCCGAGTCGCTTACAGCTGCGGCTGCGGGTTGGAGGTGCTGCCCTTGCCCTGCACCGTCAGATGATCCACCACCTGCTTGTTGCCGGCGAAGGACTGCGCGATCCGCTTGGCGGTCTTGCGGTCTTTGCCGTTGGCGACGGTTCCGGTCAGCTCGACCTTATCGCTGGTCACGTTGACCTGGATGCTGTCGCTGCTCAGGCTGGGTTCCTGCTGCAGCGCCTGCTGGATCTGCTGCTGCATCTGGGTGGTGTCGCCGGACGCGCTCATGCTGCCCTGCGAACCCATGGCGCCGGACTGGCCGCTCGCCGAAGGATTGCCGCTCTCCGGCGTAGCCGAGGTCTGACCCGCCTGCGACCCGGCCGCCGAAGGATTGCTGCTCTCCGGGGTGGCCGAGGGCTGGCTGCTCTGCGAACCGATCGCCGAAGGATTGCTCTCCGGCGTGGTCGGAGTCGTGGAGGGCTGGCCGCTGACGCTGCCGCTCTGGCTGGAAGTGCTGCTCTGCGCCGAGGGAGTGGTCTCGGTAGCGGCGCCGGTCGAGGGATTGCTCTGCGACGCGGTGCTGGAGCCGATGGCGCCCGTCTCGCTGCTGGGCTGCTGCGTGGTGGTGGTGGTGGTCGTCGTGGTCGCCGAACCGGTCTGCTGCGACATGCTGGAGGTCGAGGACGACGGGCTGGTCTGCGAAGCGCTGGCGCCGACCGAGGACTGGTCCGGGTTGGTGCTGGACGGACTGGCGCTCGGGCTGGTAGTGGCCGCCGCCGAGCCGCTCACGCCGCCGGCCGGAGACGCGCTCTGCGAAGACTCGGTCGCGGACGGCGAAGTGGAGCTGCTGGTCGAAGACTGGGCCGACTCGGTGGACGAGGGCAGGGTCGAGCTCGGGCTGGCGCTGCTCTGGTCGCAGGGCGGGTTGGCGCAGGTCGGGGTGGTCGACGAGCTGGGGGTGCTGCTCGGCGAAGCGGACGGGCTGGCCGCCGGCTGCTGCGTGCCGGCCGGAGGCGCATCGTTGGAAGCGCCGGCGTCGCCGGTCACCGCCTTGCAGGGCGGGTTGGCGCAGCCGGTCTGGCTCTCGTTGGGCTGCGTCTGGCTGGGCGAGGTCGAAGTCGTGCTCGGGTTGGTGCCGGCGTTGCCGGAGATGGCGCCGCTCTGGCCGGACTCGGTGCTCGCGCCGCTCGAGGTGGACGCGGCCGAACCGCTGACGCCGCCTTCGGTCGAAGCGCTGGAGGCGCTGGCGGCCGGGGCGACACTCAGTTTCTCTTTCACGCCCTTCACGCCGTCTACCGACTTGGCCAGCTTCTTGGCTTCCTTCTTGTCTTCCTTCGAAGGAACGGAACCGGTCAGCTCAACTTTGCCGTTGTCGACCGAGATCTGAACGTTCTGGAAGTTGGGGTTGGAAGCCAGCTGCTCGTGGATCTGGCGATGCAGAGTCTCATCGTCCACGCTGGCTTTCTTGTTGTCCTTGTTCTTGTCATGGTCGCCCATGCTGGCCTGGCTGGCGGCGTCCTGGCCCGGCTCGGTGGTCGACATGGAGGTCGAGCCGCCGGTGCCGGCGGCGGAAGCGCCGCTGGGACTGGAGGCTTGGCTGCCGGAGCCGGAACTGGCGCCGCCGGAGCTGCTGCCACCGCTGCCGCCCTGGGCGAAGGCCACAGCCGCGCTCAGGACCAGCAGGAATGTCCAAGTGAAAAATCTCGTCTTCATAGATTTGTGTTCTCCCCGTTGCAAGGTTCGAGTTGGAAATGCCACCTGCGGGTTGATAGCCCGCCGAAATGTGAGGCGCGCGCTTCGCGCTCCTCGAGAGCAGACCTGCGGTGGCCTTTAAAGCACGCGGAGCGCCAATGCAGAGTCGCCGAATCGGCCCGCCGAGGGCTGCTAAGCGGCGTGGGGACAGAGAGTTAGGGGAGTCGTTTGGCGGCGTCTAAGGTGTTTCCGCTACTCTGACCAGAGCTGCTGCGGGTCATGCTGGAAGTGGGTAGAACCATGCTCACGTTCGTCCCGAGGATGCACAAGTTTTGCCCCAACCGGCAAATCCAGCAGCAGCTCTCGGAAGTAATTTCGCGCTGGTGTTGGAGTTACTTACCTAGGGGGTGGAGCGGCGGCGACGCTGAGAGCAGCCGAAGCGCCAATTGAAGGCCGCGCGCAGCCGCACTAGACTGAAGATATGCACGCGCACGGACACGGCGAACGCACCTCACGCGTGCTGCGAGTGTCGCTGGGAATCACGCTGGCCTACATCGTGGTGCTGGTGGTGGCGGGCATCCGGGCGCACAGCCTGGCCCTGCTGTCGGAAGCGGGCCACAACGTCAGCGACTTTCTGGCCCTGCTGCTTTCGCTGACGGCGGTGTTCCTGCAGGCGCGGCCGCCCAGCGCCACCAAGACCTACGGCTACCATCGCGCCGGCGTGCTGGCGGCGTTCATCAACGCGCTCTCCCTGGTGGGCGTGGCGTTCCTGATCTTCTACGAAGCGGCGCGGCGGCTGTACGAACCGGAAGTGGTTCACGCCGGAGTGATGATGTGGGTCGCGGGCGCGGGGGTGGTGATGAACGGGGTCATCGCGCTGCTGTTGTGGCGCCGCAGCGGCCACGACGTCAATCTTCGCAGTGTGCTGCTGCACGAGGTTGGGGACACCGTCTCCACGGCGGCGGTGATCGGCGGCGGCTGGGCGATCTTGTGGACGGGGCAGAACTGGATCGATCCCGCGCTCTCGTTCGGCATCGGAGCGCTGATCCTGTGGTCGTCGTTCGGCATCGTGCGCGAGACGCTGAACATCCTGCTGGAAGGCACGCCGACCGGCCTGCAACTGGAGAAGATCCGCGGCGCGGTGCGCGCGGTTCCGGGCGTGAACGACATTCACGACCTGCATGTGTGGAGCATCGGCAGCGACACCCGCGCCCTGAGCTGCCACATCAGCATCGCCGACATCCCGCCCTCGGCCAGCGAGGGAATCCTGCGCCAGGTGCAGGCGCTGCTGGCGGCGCAATTCCACATCCACCACACCACCATCCAGTTCGAGCACGCGCAGTGCGACATCGCGCACGGCTG
>DASUBK010000176.1:0-18465 GCA_035763305.1 Terriglobales bacterium
CGGCCTGCACTTCTTCAATCCCGTGCCGCTGATGAAACTGGTCGAGGTGGTGCGCACCATCGCCACCAGCGACGACGCCTACGAGACCGCTTTCAGTTTCGGCAAGAGCCTGGGCAAGGTGCCGGTGCGCACCAGCGACAAGACCGGCTTCATCGTGAACCGCCTGCTGGTGCCCTACCTGCTGGACGCCATCCGCGCCTACGAAGAGGGCGTCGGCTCGATCACCGACATCGACACCGCCATGAAGCTGGGCTGCGGCTACCCCATGGGCCCATTCACGCTGCTGGACTTCGTCGGCCTGGACACCACCTACTACATCACCCACGTGATGTTCGAGGAGTTCAAGGAGAAGCGCTTCGCTTCTCCGCCGCTGCTCAAGCGCATGGTGATGGCGGGCTGGTACGGCAAGAAGAGCGGCAAGGGCTTCTACGACTGGTCCAAGGGCGAGCCGGTGGCGCAGGACGCGGCGCTGCGCGGGATGGGAAGCGAGTCGGAGAAAGCACAGACCGCATAGTCGTCCGGTCGCATCACGTTTGCGAGCAGGTGTTTCAGTGCGTCAGTATCTCGATCCTGAAGACCGCTCTGCTTCGCGAATCTGCTCTTGGGCATCGAGATACTGAAATACTGATGTACTGAGATACCGCCGAGCTAAAGGGTTTGAAATCGCTGGAGGAAGCCATGTCATCATCCGCAATTTCGCCGACCTTTGAAAACCTGCTCTTCGAGAAGAAGGGCGCCATCGCCTACGTCACCGTCAATCGGCCCAAGGTGCTCAACGCGCTCAACATGGCGACCATGGAAGACCTGCGCAAGGCTTTCCACCAGCTCAAGCAGGACCACGAGGTGCGGGTCGTCATTCTCACCGGCTCGGGCGAGAAGGCCTTCATCGCCGGCGCCGACATCAATGAGTTGGCCAAGCAGGACCCGGTGCAGGCCAAGGAGTACACCCACCGCGGCCAGTCGGTGCTGAACCTGATCGAGAACCTGGGCAAGCCGGTGATCGCCTGCGTGAACGGCTTCGCCCTGGGCGGCGGCTGCGAGATCGCCATGGCCTGCACCATGCGCCTGGCCAGCGACAACGCGAAGTTCGGCCAGCCCGAAGTTAAGCTGGGCATCATCCCCGGCTACGGCGGCACGCAGCGCCTGCCGCGCCTGGTGGGCAAGGGCATCGCGCAGCAACTGGTGCTGACCGGCGAGATGGTCAGCGCCCAGGAAGCGCACCGTATCGGCTTGGTGAATGAAGTTGTTGCCGCGGGCGAGCTGATCGCGCGCGCCGAGGCCATCGCCGGCAAGATCGCCGCCAATGCTCCCCTGGCGTGCCAGTACGCCATGGAAGCTGTCAACCGCGGCTTGGAGATGACGCTGGACGAGGGTCTTTATCTCGAGGCGACGCTGTTCGCCGTCTCCTGCGCCACGGAAGACAAGAAGGAAGGGACCACGGCGTTCCTGGAGAAGCGCGCGGCGCAGTTCAAGGGCAAGTAGGCCGTCCGTAATCGTCGCAAAAAAGGGTACGTCAGTATTTCAGCAGGTCAGTATCTCGATTTTGAAAGCATCGCTTGCATCGAGATACTGACGTACTGAAATACTGACCTACCGTTTCCCTACGCAATTCTCTCCCTGCGGCTCCCATTCCCCTCATTGTGCTTCTCGGCCTGGCCGTTGCGCACGATGGGCCACTCGATGCGGACCTTGGTTCCCTTCCCCACCTGGCTCTCGAAGCCGATGTGGCCGCCCTGGGCAAGGATAATCTTCTGCGCTCCCGACAGTCCCAGCCCGGTGCCGCCGGCCTTGGTGGTGTGGTAGGCGTAGAAGATGTTCTTGCGCTGCTCCTCGGGAATGCCTTCCCCGGTATCCGCGACTTCGGCGACGACCTTGCCGTGCTCCTCGCCGCAGTAGACGGTGATTTTGCCGCCCTTGGGCATCGCCTCGACGGAGTTGATGATGAGGTTGGTGAACACCCGCCGCAGGTCGGCGGCGTTGCCGCTGATGCAGCCGACGTTCCTGAGCTTCTTCTCCATGCGGATGCCGGCGCGCTGCCACAGGGGACGCGTCAACTGCACCGTCTCCTCGATCACCTGGCGCACGTCCACCGGCCCCTGCGCGCTCTTGCCGGTGCGGAGATACTCGCGGATGCGGGCGATGATTTCGGCGCCGCGGCGCACCGAGTCGCGAATCAGTTGCAGCAACGATTGCCGCTCCGCTTCGTCGGAGGTATTCCCCTGCAGCAGCGCGGCGGCCTGTCCGATGGCGTCGAGGACGTTGTTGAAGTCGTGCGCCAGCGCCGCCGCCATCTGCCCGATGGCGTGGTGGCGCTCGATGTCGCCGATGCGCCGCTGCAACTGCGTCAGTTCGGTCACATCGCGGGCGATCACCAGCGCGCCCAGCACCTCGCCGCGCTCGCTGCGGATCGGATTGGCGGAGATCAGCACCTCGACCGTGGTGCCGGTGTGAGGGTTGCGCAGCACGCGGCGTTCGTTGCGCACGATGTCCCCATGCATGGCGCGGCTGAAGATGGCCTTGGGGATCTCGAGCGTGGCCTCATCGCCATGCGCCACCGCCCGCGTCATGGCCATCAAGGTGGTCCGGGACAGTTGCTCGCGCGACATCCCGGTCAGCGCCGCGGCGCCCTGGTTGGCTTCCAGGATGGCCCCGCGCGTGTCCACCACCAGCGCCGGTTCGGGGATTGCCTGCAGGATGGTGCGTATTTCGACTTGCCGCCGCGGATCCAGCCGCTCCTGCCGCCCGCGCCGCTCGACCAGATGAACATTCCCGCCGACGACGAGCGCGATCCCGGCCAGGGTCGGAAGGCTTGCGAAACAATCGAGATAGAAGGAATGCGGAATCATGACCACTCGCGTCGGCGTCGGCAGGATCCCTCGGCGTGGCGTGCTTGCAGGGGCTCCGCGGATATAAAAGTAATGACGGCTTGGCGAATCTTCCTCTGCCCGTTGCTTGTTCCTTGTTGGATGGCGGGTCAAAAAACCTGGATGCGCCCCGCGTCACAAAATGCCAAGTTGCGCCACCAGGAAGCTTTGAGCCGTGAGCCTTGAGCTCTGCGCCTTACTTCTTCGGTGCTAAGTAGGGAAGTGAAAAGGCGAAGCTGGCGTGTGAGCAAGAGCTCGAAGCTCAGAGCTCAAGCTCAGAGCTTCTTAGTGCGAGGTGGTGTTCTCGCCCACCTTCAGCAGTTCGTTCACGATGGTGACCAGTTCTTCCGGATTGACGGGCTTTTCCAGGTAGAGGTCGGCGAGCGGTTCGGCCGCCTGGAAGGCCTCTGCGACGTAGCCCGACACCACCACCACCGGCATGGACGAATGTGTCTTGGCCGCCTGCACCACGGCGCGGCCGTTGGCGTCGCCCAGCCTCCAGTCGGTCACCACCGCGTCGTAGCTGTTGCGTTCCAGCTTCTCGATCGCATCGTGAGCCGAGGTGGAAGCGGTCACAACGTGACCGGCGGCTTCCAGAATCGCGCATTTCAAGGTGACGACATGGGGCTCGTCGTCAACGCAGAGGATCTTCGCCATAGGGTCCTCACTGTCACGCGTGGCGTCAGCGTGCGTACAGCGGGCAGGACACTTCCTTGGGGATGTATTCTCCGGCACGGCTTGAACTTATGTCAATGCGGGGAGGCGGGAAAGACACTACAAGCCCAGCTTCCCGCCGGCCGATTGGGGACGGGGTCGGCAGGTTAGTTGTTGGTTGTTGGAGTCGATTTCGGACCCGCGTCTCCAACGACTAACGACCAACGACTAACAAATAACGACCAAAAAACGACTGCCGAACAGTTTCCCATTCGGCAGTCGCAATTCGGCAATCGACAATGGTGTCAGGCCAGCTTCTGCCCGATCGACTTCGCCTGGGTGAACAGCAGCAGGTAGTCCGGCCCTCCCGCCTTGGAATCGGTGCCCGACATGTTGAAGCCGCCGAAGGGATGCGCTCCCACGATGGCGCCGGTGCACTTGCGGTTGATGTACAGGTTGCCGACGTGGAAGTCCTGCATGGCGCGCTCGATCTTCTGCGGCGAGGAGGTGTAGACCGCGCCGGTCAGGCCGAACTCGGTGTCGTTGGCAATCTCCAGCGCGTGATCGAAATTGCACGCCTTGATGATCGCCAGCACCGGCCCGAAGATCTCCTCCTGCTCCAGCTTCGACTTGGCGGGAATATCGGCGAAGATGGTGGGCTTGAGGAAGTATCCGTCGCCGGCCTTGGTGTCGCGCACGCCGCCGGTGATCAGGCGCCCGTCCTTCTTGCCCTGCTCGATGTACTCGAGGATCGACTTCATCGAGCCTTCGTTCACCACCGGACCCATGCCCGGGTTCTCGGTGGGATCGCCGACGGTGATCTTCTCGGTGCGCGTCTTCAGCTTCTCGATGAAGGTGTCGTAGACCTTTTCGTCGAGGATCAGGCGCGAGCACGCCGAGCACTTCTGCCCCTGGAAGCCGAAGGCGGATGCGGCCACACCCTCGACGGCGGCGTCGATGTTGGCGTCGGCATCGACGATGATGGCGTCCTTGCCACCCATCTCCAGCACCGTGCGCTTGATCCAGATCTGGCCGGCCGGAACTTCGGCGGCGACCTTGTTGATACGCAGGCCGACCTCGCGCGAACCGGTGAAGGCGATGTAGCGGGTCTTGGGGTGCGCCACCAGCGAGTCGCCGAAGCTGGCGCCGGCGCCGGGGCAGAAGTTCACCACACCCGCGGGCATGCCCGCCTCTTCCAGCGCCTCGAAGAACTTGACCGCGATCGCCGGCGAGTCGCTGGAGGGCTTCAGGATGACGGTGTTGCCGGCCACAATCGAGGCCGACGTCATGCCCCCCATGATCGCGCCCGGAAAATTCCACGGCGGAATCACGATGCCCACGCCCAGCGGGATGTACCAGAGATAATCGCGTTCGCCGGGCAGTTGCACATCGGGCTCGGCCTTCGACAGCCGCAGCGCTTCCCGGCCGTAGTACTCGAGGAAATCGATCAGTTCGGCAATGTCGGCGTCGGCCTCGGCCCAGTTCTTGCCCACCTCGAAGATCATCCAGGCGGAGAATTCGTGCTTGCGGTCGCGGATGATCTTGGCGGTGCGGAACAGCAGGTTGGCGCGCTCCTCGACCGGGGTGCGCTTCCAGCTCTCGAACGCCTGCAGCGCGGCGCTCATCGCCGGTTCCACCTCTTCCTTGCCCGCCTTTTGGAAGAGTCCCACCAGTTCGGAGGGCTTGGCCGGGTTGATGGATTTGAGCTTGTCCTTGGTCTTGAAGTGCTTGCCGCCGATGATCAGGTCGTACTCGCGCCCCAGTTGCGAGCGCACCTTGGCGATGGCGTCGCGCATGGCCTTGGCGTTTTCCGGCTTGGAGAAGTCGGTCATGGGTTCGTTGCGGAAGGGTCCGACTCCGGTGGAGGTGGCGGGACGGCTGGGTGCCTCGACAGTAGCCATAAGTGCGGTTCCTCTCTGCGGCTCTGGGAATGAGCGCTGAACCAACGATTCTACCGTGTGGGGAAGAACTTGGACAGCGCGGCGCCGGCCCTTTTGCCGGCCGCCGCCTCCCCTAAGGATGCCTTTGTGGACTTTAGGATGCACAGGTTCAACAACCGCGTGAGCCGGCCCACCTTGGTACTTCTCGCGGCCAAATGCATCTAATCCTTTAGCCGCGATGTTAGGATGATGCGTTCGCCCCACAAAGCGGCGCAGGGCGGCAGCAGTCATTCGCGGCGGGACGCGACAATCCCCGGGAGGAACGATGGCAACACAGACGATTGTGGAGGTAACCGACGCCAACTTCGACGAGCAGGTGTTGAAGTCGGACCAGCCGGTGATGGTGGATTTCTGGGCGGCCTGGTGCGGCCCCTGCCGCGCTCTGGCGCCGATCGTGGACGAGGTGGCCAGCACTTACAACGGCAAGGTGCGCGTGGCCAAGATGGACGTGGACCGCAATGCGGCGACCCCGCAGCGCTACGGCGTGCGCGGCATTCCCACCCTGCTGATCTTCAAGGGCGGCCAGGTCAAGGAGCAGATCGTCGGCTACGTTCCCAAGGAAAAGATCGAGCAGGCGCTGCAGAAGCACCTGTAAAGGCAGGCGGCCTCGCGCCGCTTGCCTCCTGCCTTTTCTCTAGCCCTTCATCCTTTTGAGTTCCACTTCCGAAGCGCGGTAGCCGAAGGACGCCTTGGCGCCGCTGGCAATCGCCTTGTCGAAATATTCCTTCGCCTTCGCCTGGTTGCCGCCCAGCAGTTCCCACAATCCGAGGCCGTAGCCCACGGTGGCCTGCGAGAGCGCGCCGTCGTTCTTCATGGTCGCGGCCACCTGCGACTCGTTCTTCGCACCCTTGAACAGCAGCAGCCGGTCGAAGTAGTACACGGTGTTGCCCGTGATCTGCCAGTTGGGCTGGACCTTGTCCAGCAGTTGCTGCGCCATGGCGTCCTGCCCGGACCGCCGCAGGCTGGGATACAGCCACGCCGCGCACTCGATCAACTCCGACGGCTGGTGGGAATCGCGCAGGCAGCCCTGGAACGAGGACGCCGCGTCCTTGAAGTCCCCGGTCAGGTAGTACGCCAGGCCGAGGTGGTAGTAGATGCCGCGGTCGGTCTTGTCCAGCGACTCCGCCTTCTTCAGGTCGGCCAGCGCCTCGGGGTACTTGCCCAGGTTGATTTCCAGGTGCCCGCGATCCCGCAGCGCCAGGGCATATTCCGGCCGCAGCTTGATGGCCTCGGAGCAGGCGCTGACCGCTTCCGCCTGGCGCTGCAGGCCGGCCAGCGCGCGGCACTTCTCCATGTAGAACTCCGGCTGCTTGGGATCCAACTGGATGGCGCGGTTGTAGGCCGCGAGCGCCTTGGCATAATCCCGCTTGTTGAGGTAGTCCTCGCCTTGCGAGTACGCGCTGGCGGCCGGCGGCGGTTGTTTCTGCGCCGCCTGTTGTGGCACGGCATTGGGGGCGCCCAGCAAGAACAGAGCCAACAGGGTCAGCATGCACATTCCTCGGGATGGAAGATAGCGCGGCGCGTCAATGGGCAGCCGCCACCTGCGCGCGCGATTCAAAATGGATGGGAAGCTGCTGCACCAGCGAGCGTACCGACTCGTCGTCATGGGTACGGGCGGCGCGCTCCAACTCGGCAATCGTGGCTTCCAGGTCCCCAGGGCCGTGGGGCGGCTCGATGGCGAGCACGCGCGGGAATTCCGTGGGCGTGACCTGCGAATCGTCGTACCACAGCTGTTCGTGGATCTTCTCTCCCGGCCGCGCGCCCACGAACTGGATTTCGATGTCCTTGCCCGGCCGCAATCCCGAAAGTTCGATCAGGCGGCGCGCCATGTCGGTGATGCGCACCGGGTCGCCCATGTCGAGCATGTAAATCTGCCCGGGAATCGCCAGCGTGACCGCCTGCAGCACCAGTTGCACCGCCTCCGGGATGGTCATGAAGTAGCGCGTCATCTCTTCGTGGGTGATGGTGATCGGCCCCCCGGCGGCGATCTGGCGCAGGAAAATCGGCACCACGCTGCCCCGGCTGCCGACCACGTTGCCGAAGCGCACGCAGGAGCAGAAGGTCCTGGCGTCGCCGTTGCGGGCCAGTCCGCGCGATTGCACCAGAAGCTCCGCCGCGCGCTTGGTGGCGCCCATGATGCTGCTGGGGCGCACCGCCTTGTCGGTGGAGATCATGAGGAAGCGCTCGGCGCCGAAGTCGATGGCGGCATCGGCCACCTCGCGCGTGCCCACAATGTTGTTGAGCACCGCCTCGCAGCAGTTCTGCTCCATCATCGGCACGTGCTTGTAGGCGGCGGCGTGCAGCACCAGGTGCGGCCGGTAGCGCTCGAAGACGTGGCGCAGGCGGCCGCGGTCGCGGATGTCGGCCACCACCGGGATCAGCGGCGGATGCGCCATGCGCGCCTGCAACTCCCCATGGATTTCGAAGACGGAGTTTTCGTCGTGATCGAGCAGGATGATCGAGTCCACCGGCAGGCCGGCGACCTGGCGGCTGAGCTCGGAACCGATCGAACCGCCCGCCCCGGTGATCAGCACGCGCTTGCCGCGGAAATTCTCGGTGACCGCGGGATGCGGCTGGGTGATGACCAGGGCGCGATCCACCAGCGCCGCGTCGGGCTTGGGCAGCACGGAAACGCGCACGTCCCCGCGCAGGATGTTGGCCGCCGAGGGCAGCAGGCGCACGTCCACGCCGAATTCGTTGGCGGTGGCCACCATGGCGCCAATGGAATCGAGGCTGGCGTCGGCGATCAGCACCACGTCAATGGCGTGCGAGGCCAGCAGCCGGGGCAGCGCGGAAGGCTCCGCGATCACGCTGAAGCCGCCGATCTTCATGCCCTGGGCCTTCACGTCGGTGGCCAGCATGCCGACCACCTGCACGTCGGGATAGACGCCCACCTGGCGCAGGGTGGCCGCCAGACTATCGGGAGTGCCCACGATCAGGGCCCGGTGCGACTCGACTCCCGAGCGCCGGCCGACTTCAAAGGTAATCCGGCGCAGCGAGCGCATCACCGCCGCCCCGCCCACGAAAACTCCGTACTCCAGCACGATGACGCTGACCGGGATGGTGCCGACCCAGTACTCGGAAGCGAAGAGATAACGCACCACCAGCAGCACAGCGGAGACCGGCGCCGAGCAAACCAGCAGGTGGCCGACGTCGGTGAGATTGAAGTAGCGCCAGATGCCGTCGTATGCGCCCAGCAGCGACAGCGACACGATGCGCGCCGCCGGCAGGACGAGGATTCCCGCCCACATCAGGGTGCGATAGGGACCGGGGACAGCGCTGTCGAAGCGAAGCTGGTACGCGATGAAGACGGCGAGCGCGCAGGCCAGCACGTCGAGGGAATACTGGGTGGCGCGGGTGAAGACGATGGCCGGCAGGCGGTTAAACAGGGCGGCGGCGCGGTACGTGATCGAGCGCACAACTCGCTTCCAGCCGTACGGCTCGGCGCCGGGGAAGATGCGCTCAGCAGTCGACATTCCTCAGCCCCTCCCGATGTCGACCCGTCCAAAGCACTGCGAACACCAGCATCGCAACGTTCCTAGCACCCGTGGAAAGAGAAGAGAGGCAGATTTTCATTCAGCGACAATCAGAGTGGGAGAGTTTCGCAGAAAAACGAGCAGCTTGCAATATCGTCGCCTTCTCGCGACGCTTCGCCGGAAATCATTTCAGTCCACTTCCCGAATTGCTACACCCGCGCTCTCGCCGAAAGGCAGCGATGGCGGACCTTAGAAGAACGACAGCGAGCCTTCGAGCCGCACCGCGCGCCCCACTCGCGCAAAGATGATCATGCTGATCGGCAGCAGAACGGCGGCCGACACCGCCAGCGCCAGGATCGGCTGGGCGACTTGCGCCATGCTGCCGCCCTCGAGCAGGGCGACGCGCAATCCGCGGATCGAGTAGGTGAAAGGAATCCACGCGGTGAGCATGCGCAGCGGCGCCGGAAGGGCGGTAACCGGGAATGCCGTGCCGGTCAGCAATCCGGTGAACGTCCCCATCAGCCACAGCACCGCCATCCCTTTCTGCAGCCATAACTGGATCGAGGCGGCAATCATGCCCACCGCCGCCGCTACGATCAGCGACAGCAGCAACACCAGCGCGGCAGCGAAGAAGTTCGGATGAAAGGCGCCGCGAGCCAGCAGCGCGCCCGCGCCGATCGAGGCAATCAGCGTGACCGCGCCGCCGGCGAAGGCGGAGCACGCGCTGAGCATCAGGATGGTCGGCGGCGGCGTGGCGGTGCTGAGCACCACCTCCATCGTCCCGGTCATTTGTGCTTCCTGGATGGCGCTGACGAAGGAGCCGATTCCCGACAGCAGGAATGCGTACACCGCCGTGCCGATCAACAGAAACGGGTAGTAGGGAATGCCGTCGGGGCGAAACGACGGGCCAATGGCCCGCGCCAGGTAGAACGCGCCGGCAATCTCGGTTACCAGGGTGACCGCCTGGAAGCCGAAGCCGTTGCGGTGGCGCATCACCGTGAGCAGGTCGCGCCGCATGATGGCGACCAGTTTGTCCCATTGCGCCCGCAACTTCATGCGCATCCTCCCTGGACGGCGGCCAGCGGCGGTTCGTCCGCCGCCGGCACGTGGCGGAAGTAGGTGCGGCGCAACTCCGCGACCGAGGTTCCGCTGCCGATTTTCTGCTGCGCGACGCAGCGGCCTTCCTTCAGGATCATCACTTCCCCGGCGACCTGCACCGCCTCTTCGAAGTTGTGGGTCGCCAGCAGCACGCAGGATCCGTCCGCAGCGGCTTGCCTCACCAACGACCACAGGTGCGCGGTGGCGCCCGGATCCAGGCTGCGCGACGGTTCATCGAGCAACAGCACCGCCGGACGCTTCAGCAGGGCCCGTGCTACTCCCAGCTTCTGGTACATGCCAGTAGAGAATTTCATCACCAGGGTGTCGGCGGCATCGTGCAAGCCCGTGATGGCGAGCAGTTCGTCCCCGCGCTGGCGGCGCCGCAGGCGGGGAATTTCCTCCAGGGTAGCGAAGAAGTCGAGATTTTCCCGCGCGGTGAGACGGTTGAAGAAGCTGCGCTCGTTGGCCACGGCAAAGCCGACGCGCCGCCGCACCGCGTTGCCGTCGCGCTCCACATCGTATCCGCCGACCAGCACGCGTCCCAGGTTGGGCAGCAGGAGGGTGGAAATCAGCTTGAGGATGGTCGTCTTGCCGCTGCCGTTCGGCCCCAGCAGCCCCAGTACAGAACCGGCCCGGGCGGCGAAGGAGACGTCCTGCAAGGCGCAGGTGCTTCCGCTTCGCTCCTTGCCCAGCCAGTTGAACAACACCGGCCGATGGCGGAAAACTTTCGTAACCGAGAGCAACTCGACGGCCGAATCCATAATCGAGGAGGGTAGCAGCTGCGCGTTACCGCGCGACATCTTACCGCTTCCGCAGTGGGTGGATGGTTCGAAATCGCGCTCCGGCCGCGCTCATGAGGCGAGATGGCAACCGCGATGGATTTCCCGAATTGACATGAAAATCCATCGAGGGACGAGCCACTTTCGTAATCGCCCCGCTGGCAGAAAATTTTCATCGATTTGCACAGAATATGCGCTACTAACTAGGTTCAAGGCGTTGACCGTGACTAGCTTCCGCGTTACGATTCGACGGACACTTTCGTGGGGGGCGCGATGACGCACCGGGTTGTGGGGAAATTCGTGGCGTGCTTGATGAGCGTCGTGCTGCCGGTAGCGATTGCCTGCGCCGACACGCAGGGCGCCATGATGTATGTCAACGGACGCGCGACCCTCAACGGCAACGGCATTCTCCGCACCAGCGCCATTTTCTCCGGCGACAAGCTGCAGGTTCCCACCGATTCCAGCGTCACCATCGCCTCCGCCGGCACCTCGGTGATCGTGGCTCCCGGCTCTTCGATTGAGTTCGGAGGCGACCAGGTGCGCCTCGCCGGCCGCAGCGCGGTCTCCATCACTACCAGTAAGGGCATGGCGGCGGTCATCGACAAGGTCAAGATCGTTCCCGCCAGCGGCAGCGGCAAGTATCAAGTGGCGCGGGTAGGCGGCATGGTCGTCATCGCCGCCAAGCAAGGCGTGGTCAATGTGGCCGACGGCGCGATGATGCGGACGGTCGCCGAGGGCGCCTCGACCACCATCACCGATCCCGAACCGATGCCGCAGAAGCCCGGCTCGATTCCAACTCCCGGCGCCGGACCCGGCGCGGTCTCGATGCCGACGTGGCTGGCCGAATTGCTCGCCCTGGCAGCGCTGGGCGCCGCCGCGGGCGTCGCCTACGCCACCACCGGTTCGCCCTCGTCGCCGGTCCACCCGTAAGCTCAGAAAATCACGTAGCCGCAGGCGCCCTCGCCTGCGGTTCTTAAGTCACGAACAGACTCAACGTAGCGCCGCTCGCACGATCCGTAGCAGGCGCACGGGCACATACAGCGGGAACAACGCATCGGGCAAGCGGACGCTCGACCACTCCGCCACGCCGGACGTCAACGCGAACCAGGTGAGACATCGCCGTCGCGCGCCGCGGTCGGGCAACAGCCGCAACGTGTTCCGCCAGCGAGCCGCATCGCCGACTTTGCGGGCGTGCTGCATCCTCTCCACCGCATCCGCGGCCATCGCCCAAGCATCGCGGTCCATGCCGGCCTGAGCCCGCACCGGCACGGGCGGAGAGACGCCCGTTACCGCGTCCGTCACCAGGACTGCGAACCGCAGCGCGCGCGTGGCTCGCATCGCGGCGGCCTGCCTCGCGATCTCCTCCCAGTCCATCTGCGGATGCGCGCTCATCCAGAGCGCAAAATCCACGGCCCAGCCCATCCGCTCCCAGGCGTGCTTGCTGCCATGCACGGCGAGGGCGAGCAGGCCGTCCTCGGGGGCAAGCGTGGGAATGCTTCGCCCGCCGAGCGGAAGCGGCACGCGCCGCTGCCACCAGGCTTCGAAGTCGAAGGCCATCTGGGAATGGCGCGGGACCAGCGCCCAGTGCAGATCGAGTTGCTCGCCCTCGGCCGAGACCAGGTCCAGTTCGCATTCGTCGCGGAGATATGCCGCCCGCTGTCTGGGAGTAAGGTCGAGGAGCGGTGTGTAGCCCAGCGCGGCTGTAATCTGCTCCGCTCTTGCCGCGTCGGCCGGCGAGACCAGGAGGTCGAGATCGGAGGACTCGCGGGTGGCCAGCGAAGGATGCACCGCCGCGCCCAGCGTCGGCCCCTTGTAGGGCAGGACACGGACTCCGGCCGATTCGAATGCCTCCATCACGCGCAGCAACTCGCTGCTCAACCAGAGATTGTGGCGGGCGTTCTGCTCGGCGTACGAGCGCCACAACTCCGCCAGCGAAAGCGGCAGGGTGATCCCTGCCCGTAGCAGCCCGTGATAGGCCGCTGCCCGCAAGGCATGAAAGTCGGCCAGGCGATAGAGTCCCGGCCAGTCCTCGACCTCCGTAGCCAGAGCGCGCACCTGTCCCGGCGCTACTCCCATCGCCGCGCCCACCAGCAGTTGCACCTCGGCAGAAAGAGGCACGGCAGCGCGGGTTTCCGGCAGAGAGGCGACTGCAGCCATGGAGAACCGCATTGTAAGCTCTGCTGAGCCTCGTCGCAGTAACGCCGCTCGAGGTCGACCGGCCTCCCAACAACCACTGTCCAAACAACCACAGTGGAGGCCGGTCGACCTCGACCGGCCTCCGAGAATCGCTGCTACAATCGCAGCCACCATGAGCGCCGTGGCGACATTCCGCCGCTTGTCGAATCGCGAAAGGCTGGTGTTGCTCGAATCGCTCCTGCTGCTGGCCGCCTGCGCCGTCGGCCTGAGAGCTGCGGACCTGCGCCGCATGCGGACACGAATTCGCGTAGCCGGCGTTCCGACGCTGTCTCCGGGGCGTCTGGCGCTGCTGTTTCACGCCGTAGCGCGGCGCTATCCCGCCCGCTGCCTCGTCCGTTCCCTGGCGCTCTGCTGGCTGCTGGCGCGGCACGGCTTCAAATCCGAGGTGCGCATCGGCGTGCGCCGCGCCGGCTCGGAACTCGACGCCCATGCCTGGGTGGAACGCGACGGCGCCGTGCTCAACGACTCGACAAGCGTCGGCGAGACGTACATTCCTCTCGAACCGGCGGAAATTCCGGCCACGCCCCACTGGTCCTGAAAATTGAGTGATTGAGTGATTGGGTGATTGGACAAAATTCTGGATCACAGGCCAATCACCAAATCACTCAATCGCCCAATCGCCACTCCAAAAGTGACAACTGTCGTTCTCCTGGAGTACAACGTTCCGTCCCAGGTGAACCATGCTCCTGCGCCTTAGCAGAATTTCTCTCCTCATCTTCGCGACTGCCCTCGCCGCGCTCGCCCAGAGCAATTCCCAGACCTACGAGGTCGTGGTCGAACACGACGTCATGGTGCCGATGCGCGACGGCGTCAAACTCGCCACCGACATCTACCACCCCGCGCGTGGCGGCCAGGCGGTGGACGGCAAGTTCCCCGCCATCATGGAGCGCACGCCGTACAACAAAGCCGGCTCGCGCCGCTGGGCGGAATACTTCGCCGCTCGCGGCTACGTGGCCGTTGCCCAGGATGTCCGCGGCCGCTACAACTCGCAGGGCGTCTGGCATCACCACCGCGACGACCAGAACGACGGCTACGACACCGCGCAGTGGCTGGGTAAGCAACCCTGGTTCAGCGGCAAGTTCGGCACCGTGGGCACCTCCTATCCCGGCGGCACCCAGCACGCGCTGGCGCTCAGCAACCCGCCCTACCTCGCCGCCATGGTTCCCGCCTACGCCAACGCCGATCCCGGGCGCTTCGGCATGCGCTACCAGGGCGCCTTCGAGCTGCGCTGGTTCAACTGGATCTTCAACATCGGCGGACCCAGCGGCAGCGCGGAAACCCGCGATCCCGGCACTAAGAAGGTGATCACCGAGATGGGCGAGCACGTCCGCCAGTACGCCAGTGCCCTGCCCCTGCGCCGCGGCGCCACGCCGCTGAAGCTCATGCCGGAGTACGAGGACTGGCTGATCACCGCCATGGACCACGGCGGCAACGACTCCTGGTGGCGCAATATCGGCGTCGACGTGGTGGACCACATCGCGCAGTGGAAGGATGTGCCCGCCATCCACGTCAGCGGCTGGTACGACTCCTGGGCCAAGCAGACCGCCGACCTCAATTACGCCCAGCTCTCCAAGGTCAAACACCACCAGCGCCTCCTGATGGGCCCCTGGACGCATGGCGGCGAAACCCGCAGCTACGCCGGCGAGGCCGAATTCGGGCCCGAGGCAGCCATCGACTTCAACAACCTCCGCCTGCGTTGGTTCGATCACTGGCTGAAAGGCGAGAACAACGGCGTAGACCGCGATCCGCCGGTGCGTATCTTCGTGATGGGCGGCGGCGACGCCCACAAAACTCCCGAGGGCCGTCTCTTCGTCGGCGGACACTGGCGCGACGAACAGGAGTGGCCGCTGAGGCGGACGCAGTTCACCTCCTACTACCTGCACGCCAACGGGGTCTTGTCGCCGCAGAAGCCGGCCGGCGAAGCGCCCACCTCGTACCTGTTCGATCCCAAGCACCCGGTCCCCACGATGGGCGGAAACATCTCCTCCCACAACGCGCCCGCCTCCAAGCAGTCGTTTCCCATGCGTCCGGGCGACGACGGCAACCTTATGGAGCAGGGCGGCTGGGACCAGCGCTGCCGCGCCAGCTACTGGATGTGCGCCGACGAACTGCCGCTCTCCGCGCGCAACGACGTCCTCGTCTTCCAGACCGAGCCGCTGAAAGAAGATATGGAAGTCACCGGACCGCTGGAGGTGCGCCTGTGGGTCTCCTCCAGCGCCCCCGACACCGACTTCACCGCCAAGCTGGTTGACGTCTACCCGCCCAACGCGGACTTTCCCGGTGGCGTGGATTTGAATGTCGAGGATGGCATCGTGCGCGCTCGCTACCGCAATGGCGTGGATAATCCCCCGCAGATGATGAAGCCGGGCGTGGTGTACCCGGTCACGGTGCAGATGTACCCCACCGCGCTGATCTTTCAAAAGGGCCACCGCATCCGCGTGGACATCTCCAGCAGCAACTTCCCGCGCTTCGACGTGAACCCCAATACCGGCGAGCCGCTCAATAACAACCGCCGCACGGCGGTGGCCACCAACACCATCTACCACGACGCCGCCCATCCCTCGGCGATCGTGCTGCCGGTGATTCCGGCGAAGTAGGAGTGCGGGAGTGGATGTACCCCGGCCGCCCTCGGCCGGGGCTTTATTTCCTTCGAAACCCGCCACTGTCGCGGTTTTGGGGCAGTTACCCGTGGTTACTTTTTCGGTTACCGAAGTGACGTTTACACCCTGGCCGGATGGACCTATGATCGCTTCCGTTGTCGGCAGTTCTGGGGGAGGGCTGCCATAGGGGCGTCCCGGTTTTTCCGGCCGGGACGTCGCTTTTTCAAGCCCGCGGCCACTCCCGGGCGCGATCCCCAAATTTATTCTCTGGCCGAGAAACAACGAGCGGCGCCGCAGGGGGGATGCGGCGCCGCTCGTTTTTAGCCCCGGGATGCGAGACCGGGGCAATTTTGGTTTAGATCGCGCCCGCCAGACGCAGGCGCCCGACAACATCTTCCACCCTCTCCGCCCGCCTCATCAGCAATCGCGCGAGCAGCAGGGCCAGCAAAGCACAACTGAACGAAGTCTTCATCGAAGTGGTCCGCAGGGCAAAATCGAGGCGCCTCGCACCCGGGTCGCCCGAGAGGTGAAGCAGGCGTGGGCCGCCCTCCAGCTACTCAGATTCCAGGTGTAGCGGAAATGTTGCACCCGGATTGGCTGGCGGGCCGGGCGCCGCACCGGGCGGATTCTCCCCCCTGCTAACCACATCGCCCGCCGCCCGTCTGACTTGACAGCTCCTTAGATGTCGGAGCAGCATATGTGGCATTACAACATATGGGAAAGCAAGTCTTCGACCGCGAACTCAAGAAGGGCAGCGCCGAGCTGCTCATCCTCTCCCTGCTGGAAGCGCGCTCCCGCCACGGCTACGAGATCAGCAAGCAGATCGAGCTTCGCTCCGGCGGCGTGCTGCGCTTCAACGTGGCCTCCTTCTATCCCCTGCTCTACCGCATGGAGCAGCGCGGCCTCATCGAGGGCCGCTGGGTGGAAAAGGCCGGCCAGCGCCGCCGCCGCTATTACCGCCTCACCACGGCCGGCCGCAAGATGCTGCGGCAACAGCGCAGCACCTGGCGCGATTTCGTGGCGGCGATGAATCGCATTACCGGAGAAGAAAATGCCTGACTGGAAGGCCGACGTTGCCCGCCACCTGCGCGAACTGCGCCTGGAGCCGCACCGCGAGGCGGAGATCGTGGAAGAGGTCGCCCAGCATTTAAACGACCGCTACCAGGAACTCGTCTCCTCCGGAAAACCGGAGACCGACGCGCGGCGCGCGGTGCTGGCGGAATTGAATGCCGGATCCTTCACCACCCAGTTGCGCCCGCTGATCGCGCGCGAGCGGGAGCCCCTGCCCGCTACCGCGCCGGCGGGCAGCCTGTTCTCAGGCCTCGGCAAGGACCTCCGCTTCGGATTGCGCCAACTGCGCCTCAGCCCCGGCTTCACCGTCGTCGCCATTCTCTCTCTCGCTCTGGGCATCGGCGCCAATACCGCCATTTTCCAGTTGCTCGACGCGGTCCGCCTGCGCACTTTGCCGGTTCCCAATCCGCAACAGCTTGCCGACATCAAGTTCGTTTACGCCCCTAACGGCCGCTCCGGTCACTTCGTCTCCCAATTTTCCAATCTCACCACCGGCCAATGGGAGCAGATCCACTCCCAGCAGCAGGCGTTCACCGACGTCGCCGCCTGGGGCACCAGCGTGGTGAACCTCAACCGTACCGGCGAAGCGCGCTTTGTCCCGGCGCTGTACGTCAGCGGCAACTTTTTCCAGACTTTGGGTGTTGCCGCCGCGGCCGGCCGGCTGCTCTCCCCCTCCGACGACCAGAAGGGCTGCGCCGCCGGCGCGGTGGATATCAGCTACTCGTTTTGGCAGCGCGAATTCGGCGGCAATCCTTCGGTCGTGGGACGGACCCTGAGCATCGCCGGATTGCCCTTTCAGGTCGTCGGCGTCACCGAATCCGGCTTTAGCGGCATCCAGGTCGGCCGCGGCCTCGACGTCATACTGCCGCTCTGTGTCGAACCTCTGATGGACGGCGAAAATTCCGTCTACTCCGATCCCGTGGGCTGGTGGTTGGCCGCCATCGGCCGGCTCAAGCCGGGCTGGACCTTGGAACGCGCTTCCGCGCAATTGGCCGCCATCTCGCCCGGCATCCTGGAGGCGACCCTCCCTCCCAAGTACGACGCCCAAAGGCGCAAGGATTATCTGGTGATGCGGCTGGGAGCCCAGCCCGGAGCCACCGGCGTGTCCCACCTTCGCCGCGAGTACTCCACGCCCCTATGGTTGCTGATGGGCATTGCCGGCATCGTGCTGCTGATCGCCTGCGCCAATCTCGCCAACCTGATGCTGGCCCGCGCCGCCGCGCGGCAGCGGGAGATCGCCGTTCGCCTGGCCCTCGGCGCCTCGCGTTCCCGCCTCGTCCGGCAATTACTGTCAGAAAGCCTTTTGCTGGCAATACTCGGCGCCGGCGCCGGCGCGGCATTGGCGCAACTCCTCAGCCGCACCCTGGTGTCGTTTCTCGCCACCTCGAATTCCCGGTTATTCGTGGACCTGCACATGGACTGGCGCGTGCTCGCCTTCACCGCCGCCCTGGCCGCACTGACCTGCCTCTTGTTTGGCCTGGCACCCGCACTGCAGGCCTCGCATACGGCTCCCGGCGACGCCATGAAGGCCACCGCCCGCTCCACCACGGCGGGGCCCAACCGCTTCGGATTGCGCCGCGCGCTGGTCGTCTCCCAGGTGGCGCTCTCGCTCATGCTGGTGGTCGCGGCCGTGCTCTTCGTCCGCACCTTCGGCAATCTGGTCAATCTCAATGCCGGTTTCGAGCAGAATCACATTCTCGTGGCCGACATGGATTACTCCACTCTCAAGCTGCCCAAGGAGCGGCGCACTTCGTACAAGCTCGACCTGCTGGCCCAGATTCGCGCCA
>DASUBK010000177.1:0-11345 GCA_035763305.1 Terriglobales bacterium
CGAGCCGCGGCGATCGTTATTTACTACCACCGCCGCGATCACCACCACCGCCGTGGTCGCCACCACAGCCCATCGCCACAGCGCCAGCCGCACCGCCGGATCTTTCAGCGATTTCGGCGGCGGCGTCTGCGTAAGCGGAGGCGCGGCCAGGGCGACCACTTCGCGACAGGACGCGCAGCGCGCCAGGTGGGTCACCACACTTTCACGCTCTTGCGGCGCGAGCACGCCTTCGAGGTAGGCGTTCAACACCTCGGCCTCAGGATGGAGGCCAGAACCAGCTTCCACCTGCAGTTCGCGGCGCATGTTGTCGAACAGTCCTGACATGGTCTACCGCCGGTCCTCTCCGGCCGCGCTCTCCCCCCGGGAAGAGAACGGCCGGCGCTGGGAATCTTGCGCAAAAAACTCGCGTACCTTGAGGTCCAGGTCGCGCACGTCGGCCTCGAGCGCCTCCTCGACCTGCCGGCGGCTCATGCCGCGGGCACGGAGCCCGGCGGTAACGGCCTTGCGGACCCCAGCGGTGATCTTGTCCAGACGCCGGCTGATGGTGGACTCGTGCACGCGCAGCATGCGCCCGATCTCCGCCAGCTTGCGCCCGTCGAGGAAGTACGCGGCCAGGATCAGCCGGTCTTCGCCGCTGATGGCGCGCAGCGCCTCGGCGGTGGCTTCCGCCAGGCGCGGATCGGGAGCGCTGGCCTCCACTGGCGCCGGCGCGGCGATCTGCGTTCCCGCTTCTTCTTTTTCCTCCAGGCTGACCAGGCGCCGTTGCGAGCGATAGCGGTTGATGAACTCCTGCGCCAGCACGGTGCGCAGCCAGCCCTCCAGCGAGCCGCGTCCGCTGTAAGAATTCAGCTTGCCGACGCGAACCCCGTCGCGCACCGTAGTGCCGTACAGATCGGCGTACACCGAATCGGCCAACTCGCGCGCCACCGACTCCTCGCGCGCGATCGCGTAGGCGGCGTCGTACAGCTTCTCGCGGTAACGCGTCAGAAACAGTTCCCACGCCTTCTCGTGCCCGGCGGCGCAGGCGCGCGCCAGCACCAACTCTTCGATCTTCAGCCCGAGCAGGAAGGCGTCGATCTCCGCCGCCGAGGCGTCCGCGGCGAGAAAGCGCCGCGCAATGCCGGCCAGCAGCGATTCGAACGCCGCTGCCGAAAAGCCGAACTCCTCCGCCTTGGACCCACGGTACAGATCGGCGCAGCGCGATCGCGCCGAGGCGGGCAAGCCCGCCGGCTGCGCAGGTTCGGAGATGCCGGTGGCCGCGAATTGGGAATCGGCGCCCATGGGCTGCTTCGATGCTATCAACTTTTACCCGCAAGCGGCGCAGGAGTTCCGCGTTCTTTCTCCGGCAGGAGGCACCTGCCGCAGGAGGAATCCATGACCCGGATGCGCTTGTTCCTGGCGCTGGGCGCCCTCGCCCTGATCGCCACCCTCAGCACTCGCGCGGGAACGCCGCCGCGAGCCTACACCGTACTGGCGCCGATCACCCACGGCAATCTCACCATCTTCCCTGTGGTCGCGGCGGAGACGCACGACACCGGCCAGTTTCTCACCCTGGACGAAGGCGTGCGCAGCGGCGAAGTCGTGGTCAGCGAAGCCGGCCGCGTGCTGCCGCTCATCCGCCGGCGCGAACCGCAGCCACCTCCACGTTCCAGCGGCGGCGCCGAGGTCAATCGCCTGGTGCTGCTGAATAATTCCGATCGCCCGCTGCTGCTGCTGGCGGGCGAGATCGTCACCGGCGGCAAGCAGGACCGCGTCATTGGCAAGGACCGCATCGTGCCCGCGCATAGCGATCCCATCGATCTCAATGTGTTCTGCGTCGAGCCCGGCCGCTGGACCGGAGCGAGCGACAAATTCGGCTCGCTGCACGTGCAGATGGCCCAGCCCAGCGTTCGCGCCAAGGCCATGGCCGAGAAAGACCAGCAGCAGGTGTGGGCCGAGGTGCGGCGCTCCACCGCCAGCATGAACGCGGCGGTTGCGGGAGCGCCGCCGGCATCAACGACCTCGTACGCGCAGACGATGGCTGCGCCGTCGGTGCAACGCGAGGTGGATCGCATCGCCGCGCCGGTCGAGCACGACTACCAGGGGATCATCGGCGAACTGCGGCGGCGCAACGCGGTCGGCGTGGTGGCGGCGGTCAACGGACAAATCGTCTGGGCGGACCTCTTCGCCAGCCCCGCGCTGCTGGAGAAATACTGGCCCAAGCTGGTGCGTTCCTACGCGGCGGAAGCGGTGGTTGCCGGCGGAGGAGGAAATTCTCCGACTCAGAGGGCGGCGCAGGAGTTTCTCGAGCAACTCGGCGGCAGGCGGCAGATCGTGGAGAGCGAGCCCGGCATCTTCAGTCACAGCGAGATCATCGGCGCCGGCTACGAGGTGTTCCAACTCACCTCGCTGCTGCCGAAAACCGGTTTCGAGATCCATTTGGCCAAGATGGCGGACTAGAATCGAATGGTCAGTGTGATTTCGGCCGGTCGAGGTCGACCGGCCTCCAGCAGAATGAACCTCCAGGAGGTGTGAGGATGGCGGATCTCGCGAGCAAGACGTGTGTCCCCTGCCGGGGCGGTGTGCCGCCGTTGAAAGGGCAGGAACTGGCGGCGCTGAAGGCGCAGGTACCGGGGTGGGAGACGATCAACGAACACCATCTGCACAAGACGTATACCTTCCCCGACTTCGCCAAGGCGCTGGCGTTCGTCAACCGCGTCGGCGAGGTGGCCGAACAGCAGGGACACCACCCCGACATCCTGCTCACCTGGGGCAAGGTGGAGATCACCATCTGGACGCACAAGATCGACGGCCTGACGGAGAGCGACTTCATTCTGGCGGCGAAGATCGAGAAGCTGCCGAGGTAGGAAGGGGCTGGGGGCTAGGGGCTAGTTCTAGCGACTGACCGCTAGTCCCGAGTTCCAAGCCCCTATCTTCCATGCCCATTGCTGCCGGCCTTCTTGCGCGCCCGCACCGCGCGCGCCACTTCGGGCATGACGTTCTCGTAATACTGGATGAGAGCATCCACCCTGCCGGCCTCGCTGCGCAATCCCAGCAGCGTCTGCTTGAAGTCCAGCGCAAACGGCAGCGCCGCCGCCAGTTCGAACGACAACACGGGGCTGTCCGCATCCGGAGGCGCGCCCTCGGCGTCGAGCACCTGCAGCAGGTCGCCGTGCAGTTGCAGCAGGCGCTGGATCTTGTCCGCGCCGGGCCGCCCCGGCTCGTCGGCAAAGAAGTCGACTTGCCCGCGCAGGAACGCGCGCTGCTGGTCGAGGTGCAGCAACTCGAAACGATTGCGCCCCTCGGTGATGATGTCCAGCCGCCCATCTTCGTAGCGCTTGGCCACAGAGGTAATCTCGGCCGAGCAGCCGACGTCGGCCACTCCGTTCTCCAGGGCGCGCACCACGCCGAAGGGCTGCTTCGACTCCAGCAGCTCTGCAATCATCTCCCGGTAGCGATCTTCGAAGATGTGCAGCGGCAGCGTCTCTCCGGGAAAGAGCACGACGTCCAGCGGAAACAGGGGCAGAAGGACGCTCACATCGGGATTGTAAATCCATCGGGTCATCGGACCACCGGGTCGTCGGACGATCGAAGAAAACCCCTACCGTGGATTTCCGCGGATTGATTGTCATCCCGAGCGCAGCGAGGGACCTGTTGTAGACCGCCAGAAGCCTGGTGGCGATCACAACAGATCCCTCGCTGCGCTCGGGATGACAGCTTCATCGCGGATTTGTCTTCCTGATTCTGATCCGCGACAATCTGCGCTAATCCGCGGTAGGGTTTTCCCCAATGGCGAGATGACCCGATTAGAATGGAATCCATGCGCGTCCTGCTGATCTCAACCTACGAGATGGGCCGCCAGCCTTTCGGGCTGGCCTCGCCCACCGCCTGGTTGCGCGCGGCGGGATTCGACGTTGTCTGCATCGACCTTTCGCAACAGCCGCTGAACCGCAGCGTCAGCGAAGCGCAGCTGATCGGGTTTTACCTTCCGATGCACACCGCCACGCGCATCGCCGCCGGCGCGATCCGGAAGATTCGCCAGGTGAATCCCGCAGCGCAGTTGTGCGCCTTCGGCCTTTACGCTCCGCTCAACGCCGAGCACCTGCGCGGGCTCGGCGTCGCCCACATCCTGGGCGGCGAGTTCGAATCGTCGCTGGTGGAATTGGCGCGCGCCATCGCTACGGGAAACGTTTCGCCGCGCACCGACACCAGCCTGGAGCGCCTCTCCTTTCATGTTCCCGACCGCACTTGTCTTCCCGCGCTCGACAAATACGCCAAGCTGCGCCTGCCCGACGGCACGCGGCGCGTGGTCGGCTATACCGAGGCCTCGCGCGGCTGCAAGCACCTCTGCCGCCACTGTCCCATCGTGCCGGTGTACGAAGGCAAGTTTCGCGTCGTGGCGCGCGAGGTGGTGCTCGGCGACATCCGCCAGCAGGTGGAGGCGGGCGCCCGCCACATCACCTTCGGCGATCCCGATTTCTTCAATGGCGTCGGCCACGGGATGGAAATCGTGCGCCGCCTGCACCGCGAGTTCCCCGCCCTCAGCTTCGACGCCACCATTAAGGTCGAGCACCTGCTGCAGCACGCGGGCCACCTGCGCGAACTGCGCGACTGCGGCTGCGCCTTCGTGACCTCAGCCGTCGAGTCGGTGGACGACCGCATGTTGCGACTGCTGGACAAGGGCCACACCCGCGCCGACTTCTATCGCGTGGCGCAACTGTTTCGCGATGCCGGCCTTGTGCTCTCGCCGACATTCGTCGCCTTCACCCCCTGGACCACGCTGCGCGGCTACGCCGATTTGCTGAACGTAATCGAGGAATTGCAACTGGTCGAGCACGTCGCCCCGGTGCAGTTGGCGATCCGGCTGCTGATTCCCGCCGGCTCGCGCCTGCTGGAGCTGCCGCAGGTCCGCAAGCTGGTGGGATCGTTCGATTCCGCCGCGCTCACCTTTCCGTGGAAGCACCGCGAGGCGCGCGTCGACGAATTGCAGCGCCGGATCAGCGATGCGGTGCAGGCGCTGGGCGAGAACGCCGATCGGCGCGCGGCCTTCGCGCACGCGCGCGACCTGCTGCGCCGCGCCCGCGCGGGGGAAGAGATCGCCGCGCCGCTGCCCGAAGTTCCTCCCGCGCCGGCGCGCGTGACCATCCCCTATCTCACCGAGCCGTGGTACTGCTGAGCGGAGCCGACGACGGGGCAGTTGGCCCCGTTCTGAGCGCGGAAGCTTCCCGTTTTAGAACCCCACGCCACCAAAGTTCCATCTTCGGCACGAGCACGATGGTGGGGTTCGGCGATCTGCGTGCTGCCGCCGGCGACCTCTTTGCGGGCCGCATTTTACGCGGTTGCTTGTGACGCCGATCACAATCGCGTGGTGTTCGCCATCACGATTGCTACCTAGTTCCATAGAGATTTTCCGCGGCCAATTCCGCGAATGGAATTGTTCCGCGTTCCGCATTGAAAACGCGGGTGTTAGGGTGGCCCGCGACGTGCATTCCTCCTGGTTGATTTTCTGTACCAAAACAGGCGCGGCTGCTGCGCGCCTGCAAGGAGGAACAATGCATTTGTTCTCTATGCGTCGCCTCAGTATCGGCGTGGCCCTGCTGCTGCTCATCGGCACGATGGCAGCCTTCGGCCAGGCCGGCACGGGCACTCTTACCGGGCTCATCACCGATCCCACGGGCGCGGTGATCAACAAGGCGGACATCACCCTGGTCAACGACCAGACGGGAATCGTCCGCAAGACGGCGCCCTCCAGCGCCGGCGTTTACACCTTCCCGGCTCTGCCGGTCGTAGGCACTTATACCCTGACCGTCGCAGTCGAAGGCTTCCGGGATTACAAAGCCTCTGAAATCGTGATCTCCACCGGCGCAACGGCTAACATCGACGTGAAACTGCAACTCGGCGCCGCCAAAGAGACGGTCACCGTCGAAGCCGGCATGCAAGCCGTGCAGACCACGGAATCGCAAGTGTCCGGCCTGGTCGACAGCCGCGTCTGGGAACAGATGCCGCTGGAAAACCGCAACCAGAACGCCTTCATCAACCTGGTTCCGGGCGCGGTGCCTGACACCACCAGCACCCGCGGCGCGAGCGTGAACGGCGCCCGCGGCGGCACCGGCAACTACATGGTTGAGGGCATGGACAACAACGACCAGGGCCAGGGCGGCCGTGGTCAGATCTCTCCCGCCGAGGGCGGAGCGGTTACGCTCATCTCCCCCGACGCCATCCAGGAGTACCGCGTCATCACCAACAGCTTCGCCGCCGAGTACGGCAAGGCGGGCGGGTTCGTAACCGACACGGTGCTGAAGTCCGGCACCAACAACTTCCACGGCTCGCTCTATGAATACAACCGTATCCAGGCGCTGGCCGCGAACAGCTACTTCTCCAACCACGAAGGCATCAAGGACCGCCTGGTGCGCAACCAGTTCGGCGGCGCCATCGGCGGCCCGGTGATCAAGGATAAGTCCTTCTTCTTCGGCAGCCTGGAATTCCACCGCATGCGGCAGACCACCCCGCTGCACGCCATCGGCACCACTCAGGACTACCTGAATTGGGTCGACAGCGGCGGCCTGCAGCAGTGGGCCGAATCCAGCCCCAACGGCATCTGCAACAACCAGAAACTGCTGGACACCAACTTCGGCGATGCCGACGCAACGCCGGGTTCCAGCGGCATGACCGCTGCACCCTGCCCGGGCGCTTTCGCCAATTCCGGCAAACTGGGCGCAACCTTCAACAAGATGCGAGCGGTTGGCCCCTTCCCGCTGGCGCCCAGCACTCCCTGCGCGGGCGGCAACAGCAATTGCGATCCCAGCGGTTGGTATACGGGCAGCTACTCCCCGTTCCCCGTGGCGGCGTTCGGTGACGTCTACGTTGGCGACCCTTATTACGTGAACGAGTACAAGATCAGCGGCAAGTTCGATCACAAGTTCACCGATAAGGACCAGCTCAGCGTGATGTACCTGATGCAGAATGCCAAGAGCGGAGATCCTTACGGCGGTGGCGGCAACACTATCGGTCCCGAGGCCATCGAAGTCGGCCGCAACCAGAACCTGGGCATCACCTGGAACCACACCCTCAGCAACTCGGTCCTCAACACCTTCAAGGCGAGCTACCTGCGCCACCTGCAGAACTATCCTCTGCCCTCGGCGGCGCTGGAGACCATGCCGATGGTGCTCACCTACAACGACGCGCTGTCGGTCGGCCTGGGCCTGTACTCCGGCTTGCCGCAGTATTTCACCGACAACCAGTTCCAGTTCCAGGATCACCTCTCGTTCATTCGCGGCAAGCACAACTTCAAGACCGGTTGGGAGTATCGCCGCATTCGCAACGGGTCGTCCTTCCACAACGATGCCGCCGGCACCTTCTACCCGTGGGGCGTCGAGGACCTGGTCACCGACCTGAACTTCACCGACGAAGCCGCCGCCGCGCTGGGCGTCAAGAGCCCCGGTTCCGGCCTGGCTTCGGCCGCGGTGGACACCACCAACGGCCAGTTGCCCAATTTTTATCGCGGCTTCCGTGATAACGAGTTCGCCGCCTATTTCCAGGATGACTGGCGCGTGTCCAATCGCCTGACCTTCAACCTCGGCGTCCGCTGGGAGTACTTCGGGCCGCCGCACAACTTCCAGAAGAACATCGACTCCAACTTCTACTTCGGCAATCCGACGGCGGGGTTGATGAACAACGCCGTCTGCTCATCGACCAACAAAATCCTGACCAACTGCCACACCAGCAATGCCTTCTTCCCCATCACGCCCTTCTCGGCGCAGGTGCAGAACGGCAACTTCCAGGTCCGCAATGCCGAGATCTGGAACAAGGACACCAACAACTTCGGTCCCCGCGTCGGTTTCGCCTTTGACGTGCTGGGCAACCAGAAGCTGGTACTCCGCGCCGGTGCGGGCGTCATGTACGACCGCATCTACAACAACGTGTTCGAGAACATCCGCTTTAACCCGCCGTATTTCTCGGACAACCAGATCGGGAACTTGTACAACGGATATTCCATGGGCGCGCTTTCCACGCCCGGCCTCTACGGCTATCCGTTCAATTCCCGCGCCCTGTTCACCGATCCCAAGTACGCTCCCAAACCCAATCCGCGGCACATGGACCAGAACCTCGTATCTCCTTACTACGAGCAGGCGCACGTCGGATTGCAGTGGGAGTTTGCCAACGGATATGTCTTCGAACCGGAGTACGTAGGCAACTTCGGCCACAAGCTGATTGGTTACTACGACATCAACACCTTCAACGGCCGCGTGGCGTGCAATCCTTCCAACGGCCCGTTCGACCCCGGAACACCGTGCGGCGATGCCGGCTACACCGACGGCTTCAGCACCGGCCGCATCAGCCAGATCATCGGCGCCGACAACTACCGCACCAACTGCTGCTCGTCCAACTATCACGGCCTGCAGCTGACGCTGCGCAAGAACTACAGCAACGGTCTGGGCTTCCAGGCCAACTACACCTGGTCCAAGTCCATGGACACGCTGAGCGACCTGTTCAACTACAAGGGCAGCTACGGCGCCACGGACGTGCAGAACCTGGGTTACGACTACGGACCGTCGGACTTCAACATGCCGCAACGGTTCGTGGGCAACGTCACTTATGAACTGCCGTTCATGAAGAACAACCGCTGGATCGGCGGGTGGACGGTGAACAGCATCGTGTCCATCCAGTCCGGCGCCAGCTTCGGCGTGTACAGCAGTTCGACCGCTTACGACGCCAACAAGGACGGCCGCGGCGGCGACCGCTACGTTCCCAAGGGCGTCGCCCCGATGGGCAGCGTGATGGGCAATATCGATCCCGTGTCCGGCGCCCTGGTGTACTTCAACAAGGCGGATTGGGGCCGCTACACTTGCCCGTCGAGCTTGAACGGCGGCATGTGGTGCGATCCTCCGATCGGCCGCAACTCCATGACCGGTCCCGGCTACTGGAACACCGACTTCAGCATCTCCAAGAAGTTCAAGGTCACGGAGAGAGCTGGATTCACCTTCCAGGCCAACTTCTTCAACCTGTTCAACCACACCAATTTCAACAACCCGTCGGGCAATGCGGCGTCGCCTGACTTCGGCAAGTCGACGACCACGTATCCCAACCGGATTACCCAGCTCGCTCTCCGCTTCGACTTCTAATCCAGGTCGAACCGGAAGTCTTGAGGCCAGCCGTTCGCGGCTGGCCTCTTTTCTTGTGTGGCACAGCCGCCCTCGGCTGTGCGCAATGGAATTCACCTCGCCCTATCCTGCAGAAGAGCTTGCGTAGGGACAGGCGCCCTCGCCTGTCCGGCGGTCACGAGACGTAGCGACAAGCGCCCTCGCCGGCGTCCGCAGCCGCTCGCTTAGCTCGCCTGTGCAGGCGAGGGCGCCTGCACCTACGCGACTGGCGCCACGCCCCACTTTCCGGTAACTTTAAGGTATCTTGTGAATCTAAAGAGCAGCTGTGGGGTGAGCGCATGCTGATCAAAAAAGGCGGGGAAATCCCCTCCTCCGAAATCACGCCCAAGGAAACCTATCTCAACCGGCGCAGCTTTCTGACCGCCGCGGCCGCCATCGCCGGCGGCGCCGCCATCTCCGGCATCGCCGGACCGCTGCTCGAGGCGGGAACCAAGATCAACACCGTCAAGGGTCCCTTCGGCACCGACGAGAAGCAAACACCCTACAAGGACATCACCACCTACAACAATTACTACGAGTTCGGGACCAATAAGGACGATCCGTCGCGCAACGCCGGCAGCCTGCGCACCCGGCCGTGGTCGGTCTCGCTCGAAGGCGACGTCAAGAAGTCACGCAAGCTCGACATTGACGACATCTTGAAGCTCGCGCCCGCCGAGGACCGCGTCTACCGCCACCGCTGCGTGGAAGCGTGGTCCATGGTGATCCCGTGGGTCGGCTTCCCGCTCAGCGTGCTGCTCAAGCAGGTGGAGCCGACGGCGAAGGCGAAGTTCGTGCAGTTCGAAACCCTGGCCGACGCGTCGCAGATGCCCGGGGTGCGCGAGCCCATCCTCGACTGGCCCTACAAGGAGGGCCTGCGCATGGACGAGGCCATGCACCCGCTGACCCTGCTCACCTTCGGCCTCTACGGCGAGACGCTGCCCAACCAGGACGGGGCGCCCATCCGCGTGGTGATTCCGTGGAAGTACGGCTTTAAGAGCGCCAAGTCGATCGTGAAGATCAAGTTCGTGTCGGACCAGCCGTCCACCGCGTGGAACACGCAGAACGCGCACGAGTACGGCTTCTACTCCAACGTGAACCCGCAGGTGGACCATCCCCGCTGGAGCCAGGCCACGGAGCGCCGCATCGGCGAATTCTTCCGCCGCAAGACGCTCATGTTCAATGGCTACGGCGACCAGGTCGCGTCCATGTATAACGGCATGGATTTGCGGAAATACTACTAGTCGTTAGTCGTTAGTCGTTGGTTGTTTGTCGTTCGTCGTTGGTCGTTCGTGGTTGGTCGTTAGTCCAACAGAATCAGCGCGCGGAGCGCGCGAAAGAGTGTAGCCCCCGGCGTAAGCCGGGGGAAACGAGCGATGAAGATGAAGCCCGCTTTAGCGGGCGAAAGAAACTCCGCGCGGGCGCTACCAACGACTACGGAGCAACGACATCACGCATGAAGGTCAAGTTCACCAAAGTCGCGGTCTTTCTCGCCTGCCTGGGCCCCTGCGCCTGGCTGGGCTGGCGCGCGCTGCACCAGGACCTGACCGCCAATCCCATCGAGTACATCACCCACTTCACCGGCGACTGGACGCTGCGCTTCCTGCTGATCACCCTGGCCATCACCCCGCTGCGGCGCCTCACCGGGCAACACTGGCTGATCAAGTTCCGCCGCATGCTGGGCCTGTTCGCCTTCTTCTACGTCACCCTGCACCTGGCGACCTACGTGGTGCTCGACCATTTCTTCGACTTCCACGAGATGATCGCCGACGTCTACAAGCGGCCCTACATCACCGCCGGCATGACAGGACTGCTGCTGATGCTGCCGCTGGCGATCACCTCGACCCAGGGCTGGATCCGCCGCCTCGGCAAGAAATGGCAGATGGTGCACCGCCTGATCTACTTCAGCGCCGCCGCCGGCGTGGTGCACTACTGGTGGCTGGTGAAGGCGGACGTCAGCAAGCCGGAGCAGTACGCGGTCATCCTCGGCGGGCTGCTCGGTTACCGGGTGGTGATGTGGACGCTGAAGCGCCGCCAGGCCATGCCGTCGCGCACCGCCGCCGCCAACGCGGATTAACAGCTTCTTGCACCACAAAGGACACCAAGGCCACAAAGGAAACAAGAGAAATGGAATTCCTTAGTGTCCTTCGTGTCCTTTGTGGTGGATAGACTGCCTCGGTCAGCGTTACTCGTAGCGCAACGCCTGCACCGGATCCAGCTTGGCGGCGC
>DASUBK010000178.1:0-9103 GCA_035763305.1 Terriglobales bacterium
CGGCAGCCGTCCGATGGTGATCACCCCCTGCCCCAGGGGAAATTCCTTCAGCACTGCCTGTTCGAACTTCAAATAGAGTTTTGCCATTGGGGACGTCCTCCACCGAATAGTCTGCTCAGAGCACGAAAAAACTTTTTGTACCAGGGCAATTCCACGAAGCGCAGGATCACGCAGGTGATGTTGTCCTGCCCGCCGCCGTCTTTGGCCGCGTCCACCAGCCGTTCACATGCCAGTTGCAAGCTGATGGTATTGTTCAAAACTTCTTCCATACTGTCATCCGGAACGTGGCGGGTGAGCCCGTCACTGCATAACACCAGCACGTCCCCGGGCAGCGCCGCCTCGTCGTCGAGGTCCGGCTCCACGCTCGCCTCCGGCCCCAGCGCCTTGATGATGATGTTCTGCATCTCCGAGACCTGCGCCTCGGCCAGCGAGATCAGACCGCGCCGCACCTGCTCCATCACCAGCGAGTGGTCCTGCGTGAGCTGCTCGATCTTGCCGCCGCGCATGCGATACACGCGGCTGTCGCCGACGTGCCCGATGGAATAGAAGCCGTCCTGCTCGCCATGGTCCACCAGCACCGCCACCACCGTCGAGCCCATGCCCGCCTGCGCCGCATGCTTCTGTGCCGCCTGGTGCACCGCCTCGTTGGCCAGGCGGATGGCGCTGCCCAGCCGGTTGGCCCGCGCCGATACCCCTTCCACCGCGCTCCCGATTTGGGGATAGGTCTTCGATTTGTCAGCCTGGCGGAAGTACGTCAGGATGGTGTCCACGCCCATCTTGCTGGCCACTTCCCCCGCCGCCTGCCCGCCCATGCCGTCGCAGACCACGAAAATGCCGTGCCGCGCGTCGTAGCCGAAGTTGTCCTCGTTGTTGGCCCGCACGCACCCGATATCGGTTTTTCCGGCGAACTCGACCGTAAGACTCATAGAGTTTCTAGTTTCAAGTTTCTAGAACCAATCTCATAAATGCCCAAACGTTTGCTTCACCGTGGAAGCGCGGGCCTTTAGGCCCGCCAGTTTTGCACCCAAACCTGATGGGCTTTAGCCCCTGTGGGCGTCCCGCCGCATTTATGAGATGGCTCCTAGTTTCCAGTGGCCGTCGTCCGATTACCAGTATGTTCCCGGCTTCCTGTTTCGGCCGATACGCAACTCGACCTTGAAACTTGAAACCTGAAACTTGAAACTGCTTGCTTACGCGCCCGCTCCCGCCGCCTTCGCGGTCAGCGCCCGCAGGTCCTTCGCCATCTCCGCGCCGCGCTGGTAGCGCTTCTCGGGATCCTTCTGCAGCGCCTTATCGATGATCGCCTCCACCCCCGCCGGCAGATCGGCGCGGCTGGCGCGAATCTGCGGATGCGGCGCGTTGGCGATCTTGAACATCAGCGTCGCCACCGTGTCGCCGGTGAACGGCTTCTCGCCGGTCAGCAGCTCGTATAGCGTCACGCCGAGGGAGAACAGGTCGGCGCGGCCGTCCACCCTGGCGCCCGCCAGTTGCTCCGGCGACATGTACGACGGCGTTCCCATCACCGTGCCCGTCGCCGTCTTCGACTGCGAGGTGATGCGGGCGATGCCGAAGTCGGTCACCTTGATCGCGCCGTCCTTCAGCCGCATGATATTCGCCGGCTTAATGTCGCGGTGCACCACGCCCTGGGTGTGCGCATAATCCAGCGCGTCGGCCACCTTGGCGATAGTCTCCAGCGCCTCGCCCGTGGGCAGCAGCTTGTCCTTGGTGGTGTAGTCCTTCAAGTCGCTGCCGCTAAGCAGTTCCATGGCGATGTAGCTGATGTCGCCGTCATCGCCGGCGTCATAAATGGTCACGATGTTGGGGTGCACCAGCCGCCCCGCGGACTCCGCCTCGCGGAAGAAGCGCTCCTTCATGGCCTTCATGTCGGCCGCCTCGAACTCGTCTTCGAAGCGCAGCGTCTTGATGGCCACCTCGCGGTTGATCTTCGGGTCCTTGCCGAGGTAGACCACGCCCATCGCGCCTTTGCCGAGTTCCTTCATCACTTCGTAGCGGCCGAGCGTGGGCTTGGCCAGTTCGCTCACGCCGCCGCCCTGCACCAGCACGGTGGAGTCGGCGCCCGCCTTCATGCCCGCGCGCCCGCCGAAGATAACCGTCTCCCCGGCCACGCGCAGCTTCTGCGCCCGCGCTTCCACGTCCTTGAACTTCTTGTCCACGGTCATGATGTGCTCAAACACCTGCACCGCCTTGTTGAACTGGCGCTTGCGCTCGAAATCCAGCGCCAGGCCGTAGAGCACATCCTTCATCGAGTCGTCGACGGGGCACTTGCGGAACTTCTCGAACGCCATGTCCAGCATGCCCTGGCCCTGGAACGACAGGCCCAGCATCTTGTTGGTCTCGACCGACTCGCCTTCCAGCGTCTCCTTGCGCTTCTCCGTAACCAGGTAGCGTTTGGATACCACCACCGTGTATCCCACCACCAGCATCAGGACGGGATAAATCATCTTCAGCCAGTAGCCGTAGGCGGTAAAGCCGTAGATCCCGCCCGCGATCACCACCGCCAGCAGCACCACCGCGATGATGGCGCTCATGCCCGCCTTCATGTGCGGGATGGCCAGCGACACGAACAGGGCGAACAGCACCAGCAGCGCCAGTTCCGCCTTGGGCGCCCATTGCGGCCGGATCAGGTAGCTGTTGTTCAATACGTTCTGGATCACGCTGGCGTGAATCGCCATGCCGGGGAAGAGGTTCCCCACCGGCGAGGTGTACTGGTCGCCGCCGCCGGTCGCGTACATGCCGATGATCACGATCTTGTCGCGGAAAGCGTCGGTGGGGATTTTCTTGTTGCGCACGTCGGAGAACTTCACCACCGTCATGTTCTGCAGGTTGCCGTAGTCCACCAGCATGCGCCCCTGCGGGTCGACGGGAACGTGCGCCCGGCCCAGCACCAATTCCTTGCCGGGCGTGAAGCGGTAATCGTCCGACTCCAGGTTGTAGTAGGCGCGCAGGCACTGCAGCGCGAATGACGGCATCAGCCGCCCGTTGAAGTCCATCACCAGCGGCACTTCCCGCTGTACCCCATCCGACGATGGCGTCAGGTTCGCCTCTCCCACCGCCTTGGCGACGTCGGCGAAGCGCTGGTACGGCGGGGTGAAATCGTCGGCCGAGGTCACCCCCGACCCCTCGGCTGCGCTCGGGGCAAGCTTCACGTTGGCAATAAAATTCTTGTCCACCGCCGCCGGGATGGCCTTGTCCACCTTGCCGATGGGGCGGCCTTCGTGAAAGAACATCGGCAGGACCGCGTTCTGCGCCAGCGCCAGCGAGTTCTCCAGCTTGGCGTCGTTGTCCAGGTTCTGCGCCGCCTGCTCGAGCACGCCGGAAATTTCCGCCGCGGTTGGGTTGGGATGCCTGGGATCGGAGTACTTCTGGTCAATGGCGGCCTTGATGCTCTTGATCTGCTCCAGCCCGGGATTCAGCTCCGCGTCCGAGAAGAAAATGTCCAGCCCGACGACCTTGGCCTGCGCCTCGGAGAGCTGGTCCACCATGTCGGCCATGTAGGACCGCGGCCATGGCCAGCGCCCGATTTCGCGAATGCTGTCGTCGTCAATGCCGATCAGGACGACGTTTTCCGCGCCCTTGGCCCGGGCCCGCAGCTTGGCCCGCATGTCGTAGAGCTTGCCCTCGATCCCGTCCGCCCACTGCATCCAGAAGGTCAGCAGGATGAGCAGGCTCACCACCGCTCCGAGAGCCACATCCGCCCAGGCAAATTTCTTTTTCGCCATATTCCCCCGCACTCCCCAGCCGCCAGCCGTCAGCCATCAGCAGTCAGCCAGAAAGGGCCCCGCAGGCTGATGGTTGAGGGCTGAAGACGGACGGATCAATGGCCCGAAGGCGCAAGCCGTCAGCGATCCGCCGTCAGCCAGAGGGAGTGTTGTGCTGATGGCTGAGGGCTGATAGCTGATGGCTCCTGGGAGAGGTGCGGCGGATTGTACTCAGGGATTTACCGCTAAGGCAAGGGGTTTCAGGTCAAAAAATTGCCCTTCGCGCCACCCCCCGGACCGCTGTGGGACGGCTGGGCAACGCCCCTCAGCGCCGCGGCGTCGAGTGGTCGTAGCGCGCTCGTCACCCGTCCGTCTGGGCGGTTCGCCGTCGGCCTGGAGTGCCGGAGGCACAGAACCGCCCGGTAGGGGCGGCAGCATAAGTCCTAGGTCAACATTGGGGGAGAAGGGACCCGAGTCCCTGCGGGGACGGCACTCTTGCGCGAGGACGCGAGTCCGAACGCCGTCGCTCGCCAAGCCCAGGGCGCGCGCCCCATTCTTTGACAACTCGAACTCGCTTGCCGCCACTGGCCAGGCAGCGTTCCTCTGCCTTTTCAATATTTTGAGTGTAACTACCCTGTCTGCAATATTTCGCCGCCAATCGCCCGGCTAAAATCCTGATTCCAAAAAACCGCCCGGGGGGATGGGGCCTCGCCTTCAATGCTGGATTTTCTTCCTGACGGCTGATAGCTGACGGCTGACAGCTACTTCTTATTCGTCGCGATCGCCAGCAGCAAGTCGCTGGTCGCGCCCATGCCCCGCAATTGCTTCTCCAGGTCGGCATTGAGAGCGAAGTTCACGCCACGCTGCTGCACCAGCGTGGTGACCCGCTTGGGCGACATCTCCCCCTTCAGCATCTCGCTGATGTCCGACTCGCTGAACGGCGGCGGGCCTTCCGCTTCCAGTTGCGCTTTGACCTCCTGCTGCGCGCCCGCGGCCAGCGTCACTGCTTGCTCGAAATCCTTGTACCCGGGCAGACTGACCCTCACGCGGTAATTCCCCGCCGGCAGCGGCACGCTGACGTGGCCGTCCTCGCCGGTGCTGCCGCGCTGCTCGCCATTGACGAACACCTGCGCGTCGCCGGGATCGCTGGTGATGTGGAGCGTGCCGCGCATCTGCTTCGCCGCATCAGCCAGACTGGCTGGCCGCGGCGAAGCCGACGTCTGCGGCTGCCCCTGCAACTCCATGCCCGCGCGGCGAACGTTGGCGAAGGTCTTCCCGAAGGCCCGCACCGCCCGCGCCAGCATCTCCGCCATCACCTGCGCGCGCGGCGCGGGACGTTGCTCGGTTCCCATCTCCACCAGCGGCGTGAGCGTGTAGCTCGCGTCCCCCGACTTCAGCACCACGCTGCCCTGCCCCCTGTCCACGGTGGTTTCGTCGCGTGTCAGGTCGAAGCTCTTGCAGGGCGTGCCGCGAAAATCGCCGGCCACGCGCGTGCGGGTGACGTACACGTGCCCGCGGCACTGGTCCTGCGCCATGGTGAATCCCAGCGCCGGCTCGCCCTGGAAGGTGAAGTAATCGATGTAGGCGTTGCCCATCACTCCCTGGTACGCGAGCGCGGGATGGTTGTTGTGCGTCGCCGCCGTTACCGCCGGCATGCGGCCGGCGCGAGCGCGCCCCGCAGCTTGCGACGCAGGCTGCCGTTGCGCCAAGGCGGCGGCCGTCAACAGGACAATGGCAACAAAAACGATGCTCGCAGTGCGATGTCTGGTCGTCATGATCTACCGGTCCCGCCCGTGGCCGGCCGGGGTCGACCGGCCTCCAGCTTGCCCTAGTGTTTTCCGAGGACGTTCTGCTCGGTTTTCTTGGCCCGCTCGGCGCGCTTCAACTCGATCTGCAGCGCGTGGTTGCCCGGATCGATGGCCAGCGCTTTCCGCAAATCGCGGATCGCGGGATCGTATTCGCCGTCGTCGATATGCTTGCGCGCCGAGGTCAGCAGTTCGGCGGCGTGTGCCTTGGGCGCGCCCGGCTCCATGGCCCTGGCTGCCGCCGGCTGGATCGCTTCCGCGCTGCTCGGAGGCTGAGACACAACCGGCTCCGGCTGCTGAACGGTGCGTTCCGCTTTCACGACTGGCGACTGCGGCCGCGCCGGGGCGCGCCGCCCCAGGGCAAAGTAGCCTGCCAACGCCGCGATTACGACCACCATTGCGATCCATTTCGCCGCGCCGCCAAAAGATGGCGCACTCGTCGCCGGCCGGGTCGACCGGCCTCCATCACTCGACCTGACTCTATCGGTCGATCGGCCTCCATCAGCGACGGGCATCGTAGCCCTCGCCGGTGCCGCGGCCGCCGCGCTGGAGATTGCGACCGTCGGTGCCGGCGCGCTCACAGCGGTGGAAGCGATCACCGTCTGCGGCCCGGCCGGCGCAGTCTTGGGACCTTCAATCGCCGCGATCATCTCCTCCGCGCTCTGGAAGCGCTTGTCGGGATCCTTCTCCAGCAGCTTCGCCAGCAGGCGCGATGCCGAGTCCGGAATATTGAGATCGGGCCGGACCACGCGCGGCGGCGGCACCTCGGCCTGCAGGTGCTGCATCAGGAAACCCATGGGCGTGTCGGCGCGGAAGGGCAACTGCCCGGTCAGCATCTCGTACAACGCGACGCCCAGCGAGTACAGGTCGGCGCGGCCATCGAGTTCGTCGGCGCGCTTGCCCGCCGCCTGCTCCGGCGAAATGTACTGCGGCGTCCCAATGACCATCCCCGTCTGCGTGGCGGTGTAGGCGCTGCCGTGGCCTTCGCGCAGCTTGGCGATGCCGAAGTCGAGGACTTTGACCAGGTCGCTGCCGTCCGCCTGGCGCACGATCAGGATATTGTCCGGCTTGATGTCGCGATGGACGATGCCCAGCCGGTGCGCCGCCGCCAGCGCGGCGCCCGCCTGGCGCGTAATCTCCAGCGCCCGCGCCGCCGGCAAGGGCCCCGCCTGCTCGATCAGAGCGCGCAGGCTGCTGCCCTCCACCAGTTCCATCACGATGTAGGGCCGGCCATCCTCCAGCATGTCGATGTCGTCCACCCGCACCGCGTTGGGATGTTGCAGTTTGCGGGTGATCACCGCCTCGTTGCGGAAGCGCTTGAGGAAGTTCTCGTCCTCCATCATGCGGCTGCTGACCACCTTGATGGCCCGCGTCTCGTTGAATGCCAGGTGCCGGGCGCGGTACACCGTCGCCATGCCTCCGCTGCCGATCTTCTCCACGATCTCGTACTTGTCGCGCAGCACCATCCCCTGTACCAGGTCGGTAGCCAGCCGCAGCGGGCTCTGATCCTTGGGACAGATGGTGAAATCGGTGGGATAGGTGGCGTGACACTGGTCGCAGAACTTCATTTCGGCCGCTCACTCCGCTGGGGGAAACTGGCAGAGTATAACCCTGCCTGCGCCGCGCCTACTCGGCTTTTTCCTTCTGACGTGGCGGCGGAAACTCTTATCGCAACACGATGGTCGTGGGCCCTTCGAGCGACGAAAATCCACCACCGAGGCACCGAGCTCACCGAGGAGACCAACATAAATTCGCGTCTTCGGTGAACTCTGTGACTCGGGGACTCGGTGGTGGAGGCTTCATCGGGGCGTAAAAAAACCCGCACCTCGTGCCAGGAGCGGGTCAGGAAGAAAGGGACAGGAGAAGCTTACTGGACGCTGACCGCCACCGGCGCGGAGGCGATGCCGTTGGCCACCACGTACAACTGGCTGGCGCCGGCTTCGGCGTTCGCGGGAACGTCGAAGGCGGTGGTGATCACCGTGCCCCCCGTGGCTACGCCGGCGTTATCGCGGTCGTGCGCGCGGCAATAGAACACGTGACCGCTGGCATTGTTCACCAGGCGCACGATCGGGTAGTTGGTTGCGGACTGGTAGTCATCGCCGTAAGACGCGCCTTCGGACATGCCGTTGAGCAGGGTGCCGGACAGCGAGTAGCTGGAGCCGCGCCTCACGTTCTTCGGCGCCTTGGTGACCTTGGGCGCCCAGGCGGAACTCGGAGCGCCCGCGGGAGTAAACACTTCCATGTCGTTGCTGAAGTCGCTGAACAGCAGCTGGCCGGTGGGCAGTTGCAGGAAGTGGCCGTAGAAGGAGGAATCCTTCTGCGCTCCCGGCGGCTCCGGCATGACGTACAGGCTGGAACCGTTCCACTCGAAGAACTTGGAGCTACTCTTGAAGGTCAGGGGGCTGGCCATCACCAGCACGTTGCCGTTGGTTTCCAGCGCTCCCGGAGCGTCGGAGGCGGCGAAGGTAGCCGGGAAGTCCGGACCCGGCGCCCAGGTTCCCGTCTTGCTGTCGTAGACGGCGGTGTGGCCGGCGGCGCAACTGTTGGCGCCGGTGGCGAACACGGTTCCGTCGGGGCGGAGCACCATGGGACCGACTTCCTGGCTCGGGCCCGAAGTTTGGTTGCAGGAGTCCCACAACTGGACGCCGGTGCTGCCGATGCTCGACCAGGTTCCGGTGGCGGCGTCATAGATTTCCGAGTTGGTGCCGCTGGGATCGTACTGGAAGACGTAGGCATCGACGGTGAGCAGGTTGCCGCCGGGCAGCTTGGTGAGGCCTTCCTCGTCGTAGACGTCAAATTTGCCAGCGCCGGTCGGGCTCCAGGTCAGCGCCACGGGATCGAGCAGCGCGGCGCGCTTGGAGCAGCAGGTGGTCTGCATGTAGGTGCCGTTGTCGAGCACCACGCCGGCGGCGTCGCCGATGTACTTCCAGCCCGACGGCGGCGCGACCGAGGCCCAGGTGTTGGCCAGCGGATTGTAAATGGCGCCCTGGTTAGTCCAGACTGCCTGCAGGTTGTTGTATTCGCCACCTTCGACGATCACGCGGCCGTCGGGCAGCACCGCCGAGCCGAAATACAGCGGCGCGTAACCGGAGGGCATGGACGCAATCTGTGTCCAGGTGCCGTTGACATAGCTGCCGTAGGCATCCGGCGTCAGCTTGTACCAGTTCTGGCTGTTGGCCTGCTCCGAATGTACGAGCACCGTGCCGTCCATCAGCAACAGCATGGCCCCGGCGCCGAAGCCAGGTTGATTGCTCAGGGGCTGCCACGTCTGTGCCGGAGCGACACTGGCGCCCACCAGCACTCCCAAGGCGAGTGCGACTGTCCGCCACATCTTCTTCATTGTTGGTGAATCCTCCCCACATCAAATCGGAACTTTCGCGGGGAGAGGTTGTACTACTCGGGCCAGCTCACGTCAATGGTCGTAAGGCGATAAATATAGCGGGGATGACCGGCGCCAGAAGCAACCAAAGTAGCTGCTGAAAACATCCGCGGCTGACGACTGACGACTGACGACTGACGACTGACGACTGACGACTGACGACTGACGGCTGACGACTGACGACTGACGACTGACGGCTG
>DASUBK010000179.1:0-3925 GCA_035763305.1 Terriglobales bacterium
GAGGGAGATTTCCTTACGGCGGCTGCCGGGGAGGAGCGCCACCGGCGTCTGCGGCGAACGCAGCGGCTGCGCGGCGGGCATGCTCATGTCGGACAGCGGATGGCCGACATACTGCGCCTCGATGCCGCGCTCGCGGTACCATGTCGCTTCGAAGGGGAAGATCACCAGCATCTTGCGCACGTAGCGGCGGACCTGCTCGATGCGCTTTTCGCGCCACGCCCACAGCTGCGGGCTGACGTAGTACACCACGGGAATCTTGCGGCGGTGGAGTTCCGCGGCCAGGCGCAGGTTCCAGTCGGGAAAGTCGATGAGGACGGCGACGTCGGGACGGCGGCGGTCGATGTCGGCCAGCAGCTTGCGGAAGCGCGTCCAAATCTTGGGCAGGTGCGACACCACCTCGGCGAGGCCGACCACGGAGACGTCACGGGCGTGGACCGCCAGGTCGCAACCGGCGGCGCGCATCTTGTCGCCGCCCACGCCGTAGAACTGCGCCTGCGGAAGCCGCTTGCGCAGTGCCTCGATCAGTTGCGCGCCGTAGAGTTCGCCGGAAGCTTCGCCGGAGGAGAGAAGGACCCGCTGTTCGCCGTTGCCCATGCCGCGGTCTGAATCGCCTTTCGTTAGTGGCGGTACTGGCGAGAATACAGCCTTTGTGGTCCTTCGTGTGAACCGGCCCTCTTGGTTCGCACGAAGGACACGAAGGTCACACGAAGGCCACGAAGTGAGGAGGGAATCACATCATGTGGTGAGCCATGTCACATGCGGGGGTGACTGCGGATGCAGCCCGGCGGGCCATCGCCGCCCTAGGCTTGCGGTATGGCGAGCCCAACCAAGACCCTGCTGCCCTACCGCTGCCAGTTCCTGCAGTTGAGCGACGGCACCTGGATGGCGGAAGACTGGCGCATCGTGGGCCTCAGCGCCCGCGGGCGCACCCGCGAAGAGTGCCGCGACAAAATCCGCGACCTCATCCTGGAGGACGCGCTGGACGAACTCGGCGGCGAGGCGCTCAAGCTGGCGCTGGCGATCAGCGAGTTCCCCAAGCAGGACGACGTGGTCGAGTACCTCGTCACCGGCATGCCCAAGCGCCCGATCGGCAAAACCACCAACGCCTAAGGGTGATTCAGCGGGCGCGGTCCGCCGGGATGGAGATGTTGCGGAAGATTTTCCAGCTGCCGTCGGGCTGGCGGCGCCACGCCGTGAGATAGCGCCCGGCAACACTCCGGTGCCGCGAGAATTCGGCCCGCGCGCGTCCCCACTCGTACACGAAATCGCCCTGCTGGACCGAGCCGGCGCTGGTCACCAACGCCGAGGTCGCCTTGCCCAGCTTGGCGATCCGCTCGTTCATAAATTGTGCGATGGCGTCGCGTCCGGTGACGCACTCTCCCGCAGGAGAGCAGTCCACCGCATCGTCCTCGTAGGTGGCGACGACCCCGGCCATGCTGCCGGCTTTCATGCCGTCCACCCAGGCCTGGTTGCCGGCTTCGATGTCTTTGCGGGCGGAGGCCTCGATGTCTTTGCGGGCAGCCGGATCGATCCTTTTCTGCGCCATGCAGGCTGCAGTCACTGACACCAGTACGAGCGCGGTGGTGATCATTCGCATGAGGCGGCCCTCGCAGAAATGCATAGATCCTTCGTCGGGCTGACGCCCTCCTCAGGATGACAAGATCAGTAAATTCTAGTCGTCGCCGGTGACCGGCACGCGCGGATCCGTGAGGGACGCCGGAAGCGGCAGTTCCTGCTCCTTGTATTGCAACTGGTAGAGCTTGTAGTAGATGCCGCGATGGGCGAGCAGTTCCTGGTGCGTGCCCATCTCGCGCACCCGGCCCTTGTGCATGACGATGATTTTGTCGGCGCGCTGAATGGTCGAGAGGCGGTGGGCGATGATCAGCGAGGTGCGCCCTTCCACCAGGCGAGTCAAGGCGTCGCGCACCCGCATCTCGGTTTCGGTGTCGACGCTGGAGGTGGCCTCGTCGAGCACCAGGATCTTGGGATCGTGGGCGAGGGCGCGGGCAAAGGAGATGAGCTGCTTCTGCCCGGTGGAGAGCGTGCTGCCGCGCTCGCGCACCGCCTCCTGGAAACCCTGCGGCAGGTGGCGGATGAATTCGGCGAGGTTGACGTCCTCGGCGGCCTGCTCCACCGCCTGGTCGGTGATCCACTTCGAGCCCAGGCGGATGTTGTCGGCCACCGTGCCCGAGAAGAGGAACGGGTCCTGCAGCACCACGCCGAAGCGGCGGCGCAATTCCTGCAGGTCGAGATCGCGGAGGTCCACACCGTCAATGCGAATCGCGCCCTGCTGCACGTCGTAGAAGCGCAGCAGCAGGGAGATGATGGTGGTCTTGCCCGCGCCGGTGTGGCCGACGAAGGCGATCGTCTCGCCCGGTTCGACGGTGAAGGTGACGTCCTTCAGCACCCAGTCCCAGTTCGTTTCGACGCCGGTCGAGGTCGACCGGCCTCCATCCGCAGTCGGCCGGCCTCCGTTTCCGGGGATTAAGGCAGCCAGGCGGTCGCCGAGGCCGTCGCCGCTGGGCGGAGGCGCGGTAGCGGCGGGCGAGTTCGCAGGCGTGGTCACGGAGCCCGGCGTTGCCGGCGACGCGTCGTTCGAGCGCGAGGGCGCGCTCGCTCCATCATCCTCCTGGGGCACTTCGCGATAGGCGAACCACACGTGGTCGAACTCGATGCGGCCGGGGCCGGACGGCGCCTGCGCGCTGGCGGACGACTCAATTTCGGCAGGCGTGTCGAGCAATTTGAAGATGCGCTCGCTGGAGGCCATGGCCGATTGCAGGATGTTGTACTTGTCGCTCAGGTCCTGGATGGGGCGGAAGAAGCGTTGCGCGTACTGGATGAACGCCACCAGGATGCCGATGGTCACCAGGCTGCGCACCATTTCGACCGAAAGCAGCGTTTCCGCGCTGAAGTGAAACCTCAGCCCCACCACCGTGTAGTTGCGAATAACCTGCCCGCCGCCAAACCAGATCACCAGGGCGATTGCCGCCGCCGACAAGACTTCCACCACCGGGTAATAGATCGCGTAGGCGAGAATGGCGTCCTTGTACGCCTCCATGTGGAGGGCGTTGATCTCTTTGAATTTGTTGTAGGCGCGGCGCTCGCGATTGAACAGCTGCAGCACCACCATGCCGGTGACGTGCTCCTGCAGATAGGCGTTGATGCGGGCGATGGCCACGCGAATGCGCCGGTAGGAATCGCGCACGAACTTGCGGAAGATCATCGTGGCCACGATGATCGCCGGCAGGACGGCCAGCGTGATCAGGGCCAGGCGCCAGTCCATCATCAGCATGATGCCGATGATGAAGGTCAGCACAAAGACGTCTTCGAAAATCGCCACCACGCCGGAGGTGAACATTTCGTTCAGCGCGTCCACATCGCTGGTGACGCGGGTTACCAGGCGGCCGACGGGGTTCTTGTCGTAGAAGGCGACGTGCAGCCGCTGCAGGTGGCGGAAGATCTGGCTGCGCAGGTCGAACATGACCTTCTGCCCCGTCCACTGCATATAGTAGGTCTGCAGGAAATCGAGGAAGAAGCTGAAGGCGAGCAGCCCGACGTAGATGGCGGCGATCTGGGCGATGCCGACCAGGGGCGTGGGACTGAGAAAGCGCTCCAGAAACGTGGGCGCCTCGCCGGCACGCGGGGCCAGGTACTTGTCGATGGCGACCTTCGTCAGGTAGGGGCCAAGGACGTCGGCGCCGGCCTTGAGCACGATGGCGGCCAGCGCCAGCACTACCTGCCACTTGTAGGGCCGCAGGTAGGTGAGCAGCCGCTTCATGAGGCGGCTGTCATACGCTTTTCCTAGTACCTCTTCTTCCTGGTTGGCCATCCGGTCTCAGATTATCAGACGATTTTAAGGGCCGACAGGATGGAAAAGAATGCCGAATTCCGAGTGCCGAGTGCCGAATCCTCAATACTCCGCCAT
>DASUBK010000180.1:0-12521 GCA_035763305.1 Terriglobales bacterium
GAACCGCCGCGGCGGCTCCGCCACCTCTTCCTTGAACATCTCGAATAGCTGGTCCTGGTAGGAGATTGTCGTCAGCCCATTCCAGGCCTTGGGACGGCAGGAGGCGATCCGCAGCGCAAAATCCTGTCCGCTGCCCACCAGCACCTCGTCGGCTACCTTCTCGCCCAGCCACGCCTGGTGCCGGCCGCGCTCAATGCCCAGGCCCCCCCAGGAAATCAGTTGCAACGGCAGCGTGGGCAACACCTCGCCGTGGATCAGGGCGGCGATCCAGCGCACCGCCCCCTCGATCGCGAAATAACCCAGTGCGATGGAGAGCGGCTGGATCAGGTACTCGCCCAAGGTAACCGTGCCCGCCCCGAACTGCACCGAAGTCGCGCCCATGGTCGACTCGGCGCCGCGATGGATGAGCTGGTCGGCGAACTCTCCTACGCGATACTGCAAGAACCACAGGTAGCGGAAGCAGAAAACTCCCAGGCAGAGGACGCACTCCACCACGCCGGACCAGAACGCGCCGCGGGTGATCTCAGTCTCCGACCAGTGGAGCCGGAAGCGCAGGCGCTTCGGCATCAGCGACAGCAGCATGCCCAGCAGGATGTTCACTGCGGCCTCAAGACTTCTTCGGGATCGTACGCATGCAGCCCGCGCACAATCTTGCTGGGTGGGCTCTTGCGCAGCAGGTACACGTGCCGCCGCGGCGGCGCCCCTTCCTCCGAGCGCACGACCTCAAACAGCTCGTCGCGAAAGGAGATGGTCATCGCCGGCGTCCACGTCTTCGGCCGGCAACTGGCGATGCGCAGCGCGATCTCTTTGCCGTCGCCCGGCAGCACGGCATCGGCCACCCGCGCCCCCATCGCGGCTTCGGCGCGACGTCCCGCCGCCGACGCCGTCATCCACGCCAGCAACCGCAGCCCCCAGTTCGGCACTACTTCTCCGCTGGTCCAGACGGTCAGCGTCCGCACCGCGCCCTCCAGGGTCACGTACTCCAGCAGTAGCGACGAGGGATGCACCAGCAGGTATTCCACGGTCACGAGGAACGAATAGTAGAGTTGGGTGCCTTCGTTGGTGTTGGCCACGGCCGAGAGCTGCTGCGCCCGCATGGCGAAGAACAGCACGTAACCCCACGCCAGCAGGACCATTCCGACTCCAAGCTGCAGCGCGCCTTCAGCCAGGGCCGCGTGGCGCAGGGTGACGGTCGAGTCCGGCTGCCACTTGCCCCACCAGCTTCGCGGCAGCAATCCCATGAACATGGCCGTCAGGAAAGCCACACAGTCTCCTCTGCGCTGTTTTGCTGGCATCTTAGCGCCGCAAGTCGCCTTGGCAAGTCACTACTGGACGACGGCCTTACGCTCGCGTTACCCTGCGGCGCAGGGCGATGGAGTTCGCCCGCCGCCGCTCAGGCCGAACCGCCTCCTCGAGGCTGATGACTCCTACGAATCCTCTCGTAGGGAGTCGCTCATGCTGCAAGCTGTCGGCCTGGTCATGTTCGGCGCCGCCTTCGGCGCCGCCGCCCGCTTCCTCGTCACCCACTTCTCTTCCGAGATCACCTACCATCACGGGTTTCCCTATGGCACGCTGATCGTCAATATCGTCGGCTCTCTCCTCGTCGGCTACGTCCTGACCTGGTCGGCCGATCACGAGCACGACACCTGGCGCCTGCTGGCCGCCACCGGCTTCTGCGGCGGCTTCACCACCTTCTCCGCCTTCTCCTTCGAGACCATGGCCTACCTGCGCGAGGGGCAGGTTTCCATGATGCTGATCAACATCGTGCTCAACAACTGCGGCGCATTCCTGGCGCTGCTGGCGGGTGTGAAGCTGCACCGGGCCTGAAGAGTTCAGTTTCAGCTTCAGCTTCACTTGCAGTTTCCGGTAGGGCCCGGCGCCCTCGCCGGGCGGTCCGCTGCGCCACCCCAACTCACGGAGCGGCAGGCGCCCTCGCCTGCCGTGCCCCGTTTGCGCTCCCTTGCGCCCTTTGCGGTGCAGTTCTGATTCGGCAATCGGAACTCGGCAATCGGCAATGTCTCACCTCGGCGGTTTACCTGGCTTCCCGCCGGATGCTAGGATTTTCGTTTCTATCGTACGGGGCCACCAATTCAGAGGCGCGCACCCCGCGCCGGAGGCAAGATGGCAATTAAAGTCGGCATCAACGGGTTCGGCCGCATCGGCCGCAACGTTCTTCGCACCGCCCTCGACGACCGCAACATCGAATTCGTCGCCGTCAACGATCTCACCGATCCCAAGACCCTCGCCCACCTGCTCAAGTACGACTCCATTCTCGGCAATCTGAAGCAGGATGTGCGCGCCGAAGGCGACTCCATCATCGTGGATGGCCGCCGCGTCAAGGTCTTCGCGCAAAAGGACCCGGCGCTGCTGGATTGGGAATCGGTGGGCGCTCAGATCGTGGTCGAGTCCACCGGCCGCTTCACCGACGCCAACGACGCCAAGAAGCACCTGCGCGGCCCGGTGAAGAAGGTCATCATCTCCGCCCCGGCCAAGAACGAGGACATCACCGTCGTGCTCGGCGTCAACGAGCACAAGTACGATCCCGCCAGGCACCACATCATCTCCAACGCCTCCTGCACCACCAACTGTCTGGCGCCGATCGCCAAGGTGATTCACGACAGCTTCACCATCCAGAGCGGCACCATGACCACCATCCACTCCTACACCAACGACCAGGTCATCCTCGATTTCCCCCACAAGGACCTGCGCCGCGCCCGCGCCGCCGCCATCAGCATGATTCCCACCAGCACCGGCGCCGCCAAAGCCCTGCACCTCGTCATTCCCGAGTTGAAGGGCAAGCTCGACGGCTTCGCCATGCGCGTGCCCACGCCCAACGTTTCGGTGGTGGACCTGGTCGCCTTCGTGGAGAAAAAGACCACAGTGGACGAGGTCAACGCCGCCCTGAAGAAGGCCAGCGAGTCCGGTTCGTTGAAGGGCTATCTCGGCTACGAGGAGCAGGAACTGGTTTCCATGGACTTCCGCCACGACCCGCGCTCCTCCATCGTGGACGCGCCCCTCACCCGCGTGGTCGCCGGCAACTGCGTCAAGGTGATTTCCTGGTACGACAACGAGTGGGGCTACTCGTGCCGCGTGCGCGACCTGATCGACTATCTGAACAAGAAGGGCCTGTAGAATTGGAATTCAACCCGGAGGCACGGAGACACGGAGAAAATGAGAGCAATCCCGTAGAGATTTGATCCCCTCCGTGCCTCCGTGTTGAGTTCTTGAAATCGCAAATCGCAAATCGGCAATCGGAAATTTCTTCCCATGCGTGCTGAATTCGCTGTCCGGCTCCAGGAGTCCTCGATGCCCAAGCTCTCCATCCGTGATCTGCCGCTGAACGATAAACGCGTCTTCATGCGGGTGGACTTCAACGTTCCCCTCGACGATTCCGGCCGCGTGACCGACGACACGCGCATTCGCGAGACGCTCGACACCATCGAGTACGCGCTGCGCCACGGCGCCCGCCTCATCCTCGCCTCCCACCTCGGCCGTCCTAAGGGCAAGCCCAACCCGAAGTTGAGCCTGCGCCCGGTCGCCGAACGCCTGCGCATGCTGCTCGACGAGCGCATGGGACGCGGCGAGAACGTCGGCTTCGCCACCGACTGCATCGGCTTGCAGGCGGAGGAGATGTCGCTCAAGCTGGAGAAGGGCCAGACCCTGCTGCTGGAGAACCTCCGCTTCCATGCGGAAGAGGAAGCGAACGACGAGAAGTTCTCCCGCGAACTGGCCAAGCTGTGCGAGTTCTACGTGAACGACGCCTTCGGCGCCGCCCACCGCGCTCACGCCTCGACCGCGGGCATTACCAGGTTCGTGGAAAAATCCGCCGCCGGCCTGCTGATGGAGAAAGAGCTGCAGTATCTCGGCAAGGCGCTGCAAAACCCGGAGAAGCCCTTCATCGCCATCCTCGGCGGGGCCAAGGTCAGCGACAAGATCGCCGTCATCCGCAACTTGATGGACAAGGTGGACGCGCTCATCGTCGGCGGCGGCATGGCCTATACCTTCCTCAAGGCGCAGGGCCAGGAAATCGGCAAATCGCTGGTCGAGGAAGACAAGCTCGACCTCGCCAGGGAACTGCTCGCCTCGGCCAAGCAGCACAACGTCAAGTTCCTGCTGCCGGTGGACCACATCGCCGCCATGAAGCTTGCCGCCGACGCGCTGCCCAAAACCATCGCCAAGGGCCAGCCCATCCCACCCGACCTGATGGCCCTCGACATCGGCTCGGAAACGGTGGAGGAATTTTCCGAAGAGATCTCCGTCGCCAAGACCATCGTGTGGAACGGGCCCATGGGCGTCTTCGAACTTGAGCCCTTCGCCCGCGGAACCAGGAAGATCGCGCGCGCCGTGGCGGAGAACTCCGGCGCCACCTCCATCGTCGGCGGCGGCGATACCGTGGCTGCGGTGCACAAGGCCGGCGTCGCCGACCAGATCACCCACATTTCCACCGGCGGCGGCGCTTCGCTGGAATTTTTAGAAGGCAAGAAGCTGCCGGGCGTGGAAGCGCTGACCGACAAGAAGTGAATTGTCATCGCAGACTCCAACCCGCGTCGAGTGGGGTCCATGTTGCTTCTGCGGCGAAGCGGTAGCCGACTCCGCAGTCGACCCTTGCCGCCTGACGCTGCAGCCGTCTACAGGTGATCACTGGCAGGTGTGGTTTTGCCATGCCCAATGTTTTTTGCAGCGCTTGTGTTCTCTGGAAGAGGTTGCACCGGCACCGTTCTGGAAGGCCGAGAGCGGTCCTGGTTGACAGCAGAAGCAGCCCGCTTCAGCGGGCGGAGCTAGATAGCGCGGCACGGGAGTGCTGGGTATTTCGCCCCAGAACAAACCGAGTCCCGCACGGACGGCACACAATTCGGCAATTCCGCAGTTCAGCAATTCTGCAATGAGAAAAAAACTCATCGCCGCCAACTGGAAGATGTACAAGACGCCCTCCCAGGCCTGCGACTTCTTCCACGCCTTCCTTCCCATGGTCGCCGGCCACACGCGCGACGAAATCCTCGTCTGCCCGCCTTATCTCTGCCTGACCGCCGCCGTCGAATGCGCCAGGGGCAGCAACGTCGCCGTTGGCGCGCAAAACGTCCACTGGGCCGCGGAGGGCGCCTACACCGGCGAGATCCCCGCCTCGCTGTTGAAAGAAATCGGCTGCACCCACGTCATCATCGGCCACTCCGAGCGGCGCCAGTACTTCGGCGAGACCGACGACAGCGTCAACCTCAAGCTCAAGGCCGCGCTGGCCGCCAAGCTCATTCCCATCGTCTGCGTCGGAGAAGTGATCCAGGAGCGCGAGGCCGGCCTCACCGAAGACATCCTCCGCCGCCAGTGCTCCATCGCCTTCCGCGATCTTTCCGGCGCGGACGTCGCGCCGCTGGTGGTTGCCTACGAACCGGTGTGGGCCATCGGCACCGGCAAGACGGCGACTCCGCAGCTTGCGGCCGACGCTCACCGCGTGATCCGCCACGAAGCCGCCAAGGCCTTCGGCCAGACGGTCGCCGACCGCATGCGCATTCTTTACGGCGGCAGCGTCAAGCCGGACAACGCTCACGCGCTCATGTCGCAGGAAGAGATCGACGGCGCCCTCGTCGGCGGCGCCTCCCTCGATCCCAAATCCTTTACCGCGATCGTGAAGTGGTAGGGAAACCGGTAGGTCGGTAGCTCAGTATTTCAGTACCTCGATGCGAGCGCTCTCGCCGCCGTCGAGATACTGATTTACTGAAATACTGATTTACTTCTCTACTCCGTCCCCGTCTTCTTCTTCGCCGCCGAGCTGGCGTTCGCCTTTGACACCTGCTGGTCCGTGCTCTTCGCAAGCTTCAGGTGCTCTTCGAGCGTGGGCAGCGTCTGGCTGGCGAAGTTCTTCAAGTCCGAATCCTTCGCGGTTTTCGACTCCTTGCGGAACTCGGCCACGTCCTTGGTGTGGTCTTTCACCATGTCTCGCATGTACGCCCGGTCGAAGGATTCGCCCTTCATAGCCGATAAACGGTCGTAGGTCGCTTTGTCCTTGGCATCGAGGTCCGTGGGCAAGGTGACGCTCTTCTGCTCGGCCAGAGATTTCAGCTGGTCGTTGGCCTTGCTGTGATCGTCCACCATGCGCTTTCCGAACTGCTTGACGGCGTCGTCGGAGGCGTTCTGCTGCGCCAGTTCTCCCAGCTTGACCTCCGCCAGGCCGCCCTGCGCCGCCTTGGTGACGAAGCTTTTATCGGCTGCCGATAAGTTGCCGGTGCCCGCCGTATTGCGATCGCTGCTCGCGCTCTGGCCCGCCGATGACCCCGCCGAAGACTGGTACGGCGTGCCGTTGCTGGCCGTGTTGTAGGCGTTCGGCTGCTGGTTGATGTGGTTGCTGCCCGGCTGGTTCCATCCCGTGCCGCCGGGCTGGCCCCACTTGCTGCTCTGCGATGGCGCCTGCGGTTGTGACTGGGTTTGCGCCTGCGCCCAGCCGCCCAGCGTGAGCCCTACCGCTCCCATCGCCAGCACTGCCCAGGGAGTTCTCTTCATCTCGGTTCTCCTGATTTTGGGATCTGTGGCTGAGATGGCCGCCCGCGCCGCGCAAGATGCAATGCCGCCATGCGCCCCGATGCGCCACGTTCCCTCGCCTCGATTTGCTATAATCGAGCTGTTCGCGCCGGCGCGATCGTGTCCCTCTGCGCCGTCGCCTCGGGTCTGTGCGGAAGTGGTGGAACTGGCAGACACACCATCTTGAGGGGGTGGCGCCGAAAGGCGTGGGGGTTCAAATCCCCCCTTCCGCACCAACAAGTTTGCCAGCGAGCGTTTCCCCGCCCGGCGGGAGCAAAAGTCAGGATTTGGTTTCCATGATCACCTTCATCACCATCATTCACGTTCTCGTCTGTCTCTTCCTGTGCATCGTGGTTTACCTGCAGACCGGCAACGGCGGCGACATCGCCGCGGCTTTCGGCGGACAGGGCAGCCAGACCACCTTCGGCCCGCGCCGCGGCGCTACCCTGCTGACCAAGGCGACCGTGTGGACCTCGGTGATCTTCATGCTCACTTCCATCACCCTGTCCATCTACTCGGCGCGGCGCCCGCGCAGCTCGGTGCTGGAAGGCGTGAAGAACACCTCCACCAAGCCCGCGACCCCGACCAACACTCCCAGTCCCAATCCGACTACTCCGACGCCGCAGCAGCAGAACCCCGCGCCCAAGCAGTAACAGCTCTGAGCTCTGAGCTTTGAGCTCCGAGATGCTGACTTGGCTTGGGTGCGGCGGCTTGCCGCAAACACTCCACGCAGCATTAGCCAGCGCGCGCAGCGCGCGACAGAACGTCTAGCCCCCGGCGTAAGCCGGGGGTTCGCAGTCCGAAGATGATTCAGCCCGCTTTAGCGGGCGAAAGAACCACTCTTCGATGCGTGCTTCCAGCCGCTCCAACGTACAATCAAGTCGTGAGCTCGGATTGATGATTCACGAGATAATCCCCGTCGGCCCGCTGCAGTGCAACTGCTCCATCGTCGGCGACGAGAGCACGCGCGAGGCCATGGTCATCGATCCCGGCGACAACATCGCCGAGATCCTCGACATCGTGAACCGCCATGGCCTGGCGGTGAAGCAGATCGTGGTCACCCACGCCCACATCGACCACGTCGGCGGCGCCATGAAGCTCAAGCAACTTACCGCCGCTCCCCTGCTGCTCAACCAGAACGACACTGCGCTGCTGAAGATGCTGGACGTCCAGGCCACCTGGATCGGCGTCGCGCCGCCCGGCCCGGTCACCGTGGACCAGAGCATCGGCGACGCCGACAAGGTTCGCGCCGGCTCGCTCGAGGCCACGGTGCTGCACACTCCCGGCCACACCGAGGGCAGCGTCTGCCTGTTCTTCGAAGCGCAGCGCAAGCTCATCGCCGGCGACACTCTCTTCGCCGGCAGCATCGGCCGCACCGACCTGCCCGGCGGCGACTACAAGAAGATCATGAGCTCGCTGCACACCCGCGTGCTCGCCCTGCCCGACGACACCATCGTCATCCCCGGCCACGGCCCCTCGACTACCATCGGCGACGAGCGCGAAACCAATCCATTCCTCATCGGCTGATCAGGCCATCTCACCGTCGAGTCATCTCACCATCGCGTCATCCCCGCTGAACTTGTCATCCTGAGCGAGGGGTCGGAGCGAAGCGGAGACCCCGAGTCGAAGGACCCCGCGTCTGCTGCTCGTCACGAGATCGCAAACAGCTTTCCAACCAGATCGCCAGATCGCCAGATGCTTCGATCACTTCACCTCTTCCGCGTGGTCGAGCACGTAATACCAGCGCCCCTCGATGCAGCGCCGCAGGTCGGTCCAGCGCTCCACCAGCATCGTAGGCGCGCCCACCCGCGGATAGAAGTGATAGGTGGCGGTGCCGACCGCGATCACTCCGTCGCCGGCAGCCACGTAGTTCACCTCGTTGATCTCGAGCGTAAGCGCGCGCATGGTCTCGAACATGGCGCGCACTTCGTTGCGCGCCTGCTCCCACCCGCGCAGCACCTTGCCGTACAGGACTACCACCAGGTCGGGGCTGTTCCACAGGCAGGCCATCGCCGCGTCCAGGTCTTTGCCGCTCATGCCGGCGCAAAACGCCTTGTCCAGCGCCAGGTTCGCCTCGATCACCTCGGGACGCAGCCGCTCCGCGCGCGGCGGCGCCTCTACCGCTCCGCTCATGGTCATAACCCCTCCGGGAATTTTCATGCTCACGATTTTCGCCGCTGCCGTCCCCGAACCACCGCCAATTCCTCTGCTAACCCATGGCCTCTTCCCGTTTCGGAAACGGTGCCCGCAACCGCTAAGTGTCATCCCGAGCGAGCGCGACCGAGCCGGAGACGAGGGCGCGAGTCGAGAGCCTGCCCTGAGCGAAGTCGAAGGGGACCTCTTGGTTTCCTTCGAATGAAAACCGAACCGCGGATTTCGCGGATGCGCGCGGATACGAAGCATCAAAAGAAGATCCGCACTAGTCCGCGGCAGGCCTTCTTCGATCACCCGATGGCCAGATGACCCGATTACAATGGCGCGGTGTTCTCCCGCCGCACCTCGTGGAACCTCGCCCCCAACCGCTTCACCGAAGCGCTGGAGCGGGCGCGCGCGCAGGGGCAGCGCACCTTCGACCTGACCGCCTCCAATCCCACCACCGCCGGCTTCTCTTACGACAACGCGCTGCTGCAAGCGCTCACCCATCCCCAGGGGCTGACCTATCGCCCCGAAGCCAAGGGCCTGATCGACGCCCGCCGCGCTGTCGCCGCCTACTACCGCGGGCGCGCCGATGTGCTGCCGGAGCAGATCCTGCTCACCGCCGGCACCAGCGAGGCCTACTCCTTCGCCTTCCGCCTGCTCTGCGAACCCGGCGACGAGGTGCTGGTCGCCGCTCCCGGCTACCCGCTCTTCGATTTTCTTGCCGAGTTGCAGGACGTCTGCCTGCTGCAGTTCCCCATGTTCTACGACCACGGCTGGCACCTCGACTTGCACGCGCTCGAAACCGCCGCGAGCAAACGCACGCGCGCCGTCCTGCTGGTACATCCCAACAATCCCACTGGCTCTTTCATCAAGCCCGCCGAGGCGCAGCAGCTCAACGCCCTGTGCCGCGCGCGCGATTGGGCGCTGGTGGTGGACGAGGTTTTCCTCGATTTCAGCCATGGCGATCCCGCAACCACCTTCGCCGCCAACGATGGCGCGCTGACCTTCACCCTCAGCGGCCTGTCGAAAATTTCCGGGCTGCCGCAGATGAAGCTGGGCTGGATGGTGGTCAGCGGCCCGCCGGAAGCGGCGCGCGAGGCCGTGTCACGCCTGGAGGTGATCGCCGACACCTATCTCTCGGTCGGCATCCCGGTGCAGCTCGCCGCTCCCGCCCTGCTGGATTCGCGTCATGACTTTCAGCGTCAGCTGATGGAGCGCGTCCGCGCCAACCTCGCCGAACTCGACCGCCAGCTCGCCGGCCACGCCCGCGTGCGCCGCCTGGAAATCGAGGCCGGGTGGTACGCCGTGCTGCGCGTCCCCGCCACCCGCAGCGACGAGGAACTGGCCATCGAAATCCTGCAGCGCGCCCACGTCGAAATCCATCCCGGCCACTTCTTCGATTTCCCCGCCGACGGCTACCTCGTGGTGAGCCTGATCACCCCGCCCGACGACTTCCGCGAGGGCATACGGCGCATCTTGGCGCTGCTGTAGGTTGAATTCATCCCGAGTCACGTAGCCGCAGGCGCCCTCGCCTGTGGTGTCCACCCTGATCGCGCAGCCGCCGAGCCTGCCGGAGCTTGTCGAAGGGCACCCTCTCCTGCGGGGACCTGGCCCATCGGCACGCGGCAATCGGCACTGCTACAATCCCGAACCTGTGGGCCCCGGGGACAACCATCGTCACCGCTGACAACTTCTGACCAAAGGGAGCCTCCGCACGCGGCGGTTCCGGGGGATTCATGATCGCAAAGCTTCTCTCCCGCTGGCCGGTGATCAAGCAGTTGCAGACCGGCGGCGACGGCACCGGCCGCGAGGCCTGGAGCGAGCGCACCCGCACTCTTCAACCCAAGATCCAGGACTGCCAGGCCACCCGCTCAATCTGTCCTTATTGCGGCGTCGGCTGCGGCCAGGTCATCTATCACCGCGAAGGCAAGCTGGTCGCCATCGAGGGCGATCCCGCCTCCCCGGTTTCCCGCGGCCATCTCTGTCCCAAGGGCGCCGACACCCTTCAGCTCCACACCCATCCCGGCCGCCTGACCAAGGTCAAGTACCGCGCCGCCTTCTCGCGCGTTTGGCGGGACATCGACTTGGAAGAAGCGATGGACATGATCGCCGACCGCGTCTGGCAGGCGCGCGAGGACTCCTTCGAGGAGGAGCGTGATGGCCAGACGCTGATGCAGACCATCAAGATCGCCCATCTTGGCGGCGCCACTCTCGACAACGAAGAGAACTACCTGATCAAGAAATTATTCACTGGCGGCCTGGGCATGGTGTGTGTTTCCAACCAGGCCCGCATATGACATAGCTCCACGGTGCCCGGTCTGGGCACCTCCTTCGGACGCGGCGGCGCCACCACCGCGCAGCAAAGTCTCTCCGAATCCGACGCCATCCTCATCATGGGCTCGTCCATGGCGGAGCAGCATCCCGTCGGCTTCCAGTGGGTGATGGCCGCGCGCGAAAAGGGCGCCAAGCTCATCCACGTCGATCCGCGCTTTACCCGCACCTCCGCCATGGCGGACATCTGGGTGCCGTTGCGCGCCGGAACCGACATCCTCTTCCTCGGCGCCATGATCAACTATGTCCTCGACAACAAGCTCTACTTCGAGGACTACGTCAAGGCCTACACCAACGCGCCCATGATCCTGCGCGACGACTACCGCGACACCGAGGATCTCGGCGGCCTCTTCTCCGGCTGGGATGCCGAAGAGAAGAGCTACAGCCCCGAAACCTGGCTCTACAAGGGCACTCCCCCGAAAGAGACCGGAGGCGAAGCTCCCGGCCACTCCAAGCCCGGCGGCGGTCACGGCAAGGATCGCGGCGGCGAAGGCGGCATCGTCGAAAAGAACGAGCAGGACCCCACGCTGGAGAATCGCCACTGCGTCTTCCAGGTACTGAAGCGACACTTCGCCCGCTACACGCCGGAAGCGGTGGAAAAGTACTGCGGCGTGCCCAAGGACGTCTTCCTTAAGGCGACCGAGGCCTTTGTGCGGGCGTCAGGTCCGGACAAAACCGGCGCCATCTGCTACGCCGTCGGCTGGACGCAGCACTCCAAGGGCGTGCAGATCATCCGCACCGCCTCCATCCTGCAACTTCTCCTGGGCAACATCGGGCGCCCCGGCGGCGGCATTCTCGCGTTGCGCGGCCACGCCTCGATCCAGGGCTCGACCGACATCCCCACCCTCTACGACATCCTTCCCGGCTATCTGCCCATGCCGTTCTTCGAAGCGGATTCGCAGACGCTGGAGCGCTACATCAAGAAGCACAGCACCAACCGCGGGCTGTGGGCCAACTTCGACGCCTACTTCATCAGCCTGATGAAATCCTGGTACGGCGCGAACGCGCTGGAGCAGAACCAGTGGGGCTTTCACTTCCTGCCCCGCGTCACCGGCGATCACTCGCAGTTCGGCTACTGGCTCGACATGACCGAAGGCAAGCTCGACGGCCTCTTCGTCATGGGCCAGAATCCCGCCGTCGGCTCCCCCAACGGACGCCTGCAACGCAAGGCGCTGCAGAACCTCAAGTGGCTGGTCGTCCGCGACCTGGTGGAGACCGAGACCGCCGCCTTCTGGAAGGACTCGCCGGAAGTTCTCCGCGGCGAACTCAATCCCGACCAGATCAAGACCGAGGTCTTCCTCTTCCCCGCTGCCGGCCAGGCGGAAAAAAGCGGCACCTTCACCAACACCCAGCGCATGGTGCAGTTCCACAATAAGGCAGTCGATCCGCCCGGCGACGCGCGCAGCGAAACCTGGTTCATGTACCACCTCGGCCGGCGCTTGAAAGAAAAAGCGCGCGGGCTCACCGGCCGCCGCTACCAGCCGCTGCAGAACCTCACCTGGGATTACTCCACCCACGGCCGCCACGCCGAGCCCAACGTC
>DASUBK010000181.1:0-4393 GCA_035763305.1 Terriglobales bacterium
ACGCCCCATCCGGAGAACAGGTCGGGTTGCATCAGGCGGTGCGCGACGCGCGGTACCAGGCTCTCGTCGACGATGCCGCTGACCAGGCAGTGACCGGGATCGGAGCCGACCGAGTCGATCTGGCGCTTGTTCATATCCAGGCCCATCGCCAGGTAGCCTTCGTCCTCCATCCAGAACTTCTCGTTGAAGCGCTGGCGCAGCTCCTGCGACTCGCCATACAGCTTCTTCGCCAGGTCGGTCTCCCCCAGCCACCACAGCACCTCGGAGAAGTGCAGCTTGGAGGCGTAGGCGAAGGCCTGCATCTCGCAGGTGCCCAGCGGGTCCTGAGCCTGCCGGCCGTCGCGGTAGACGATAGCGTCGTCGGAGTCCTTCCAGCCCTGGTTCTTCTCGCCCTGCTCGGACAGCGTCATGTACTCGTAGAAACCGTCGCGATCGAAGTCGCTGAACTTCTCCGCCCATCGCAGGCCGCGCAGCGCTGGCTCCACGAAGGGGCGAACCAGGTCCTTATCGCCGGTCCAGTGCCACAAGCCGGCGACCACCGTGGGGTAGTAGAGAGAGCCAGTGATACCGCCGTAATAGCGAGCGTGCGGATCGAAATTGAGCACCGACAGAGGGTTGGTGTGCAGCTCGTGAGGAAAGCAGCCGGGCTGCTCGTCGCGCCATTCATCCACCTTGCGGCCCTGGTAGCGGGCCAGGGCGGCCATGGATCCGCGCGCCATCTCAGCCGAGAGCATCAGCGACTCCCACGAGGAAGCCAGCGAGTCGCGCCCGAAGAGGCCGACGTAAGTCGGCAGGCCGGCGGCCGGGACCCAGCCCTGCTGCCCCTGGTCCTGGTCGAAGAGGCGCAGGCCGATCAGGTCGCGGCGGCTGCGCTGCAGGATGCGCGCGAAATCCGCCGCCAGCGTCTTCTCCTCGGGCACGGCGAAACGCGTGGCGCCGCGCAGGAAGAGCTCGCGCTTGCGTTCCCATTCGTGCTCGCCGCCATGGATGGCGTAACAGCCGTGCTCCAGCGGAAGGGGATTGTCCTCCACCTGCGCCTGGCAGAGAACGCAGGCGTGCCAGGTTCCGTGCGGCGGCAGCTCGATCTCAAAGGCGATTTTGCCGTCGTGGAAGCGCGGCGACGAGCCGGCGTTCTCGATGCGCAACTTGAGCCCGCGATGCAGGCGCGCAATTCCCTTTTCGCCCTGGTGATCGTAGGCGTGCTCGGCGCGGTAGTCGAACTCCAACTCCCAGGCGCCGCCGCCGTCGTCGTGCCAGCGGCGCGTGAGCCTACCTTTCTGCAGGCGGTTGCCGTCCTGCGCCTCCTTGGGATCGGCGAAATCGGAATCGACGTCCAGTTCCAGCTTGAGGCGCGTGGAAATCTGGGTGTGGTTGGCGAGGTCCACGTCCTCGTGCATACCCTCGCCAAGAGAGCGCGTCAGACGCAACTCCAGCGTCTGCTGCAGCGCCGAGCAGTCGGGAAATCCGGCGTCCTCGCAGTTTTCCAGCGGCGCGATGTAGTAGCCGAGCCAGCTGTGTTGCTCGACCGGCGACGCGGCGCTGTACTCGGGCTGCTTGCCGTTGATCAGCCAGCGGTATTTCGACAGCATGCGCGTCTGGTAGATCCACAGACCCTCGTCGCTGCGGCCGTAGAGGAAGCCGTCCGGGGCGGCGGCCATCACGGTGCGCCCCATGCCGCAATAGGTGGTGTGATCGCGCGGGCGAAGATGGATGAGGGAGTCGCGCACCTCGCTACTCATGCCGCCCTCCTCCCCGAAGCAATTTGCTTGTGCTGCGCGACCATGCGCTTCAAGGCGAGCGCGTTCTGCGCCGCGTAGCCTGCCTGGTCGTTGTCGAAATACACGTAGATGTTCTTCAGCGAGCCGCGCCACTCCCGGATGCGCGCCGCCCAGTTCTGCAGCGCGCGCGTGCTGTAGCTGCCCTGGTACTTGCCGCCGGGCCCGTGCAGGCGGATGTAGGCGAAGTCGGCAGTCACCTCGACCGGCGACTGGAATCCCGCCAGATCGAAGGCGCAGAACGCCGCGTTGTGGCGCCGCAGAAGATCGTAGACCTCCTGTTCATGCCAGCTGGGCTCGCGGAATTCGAAGGCGTACTGGTGCTTCCGCGGCAGCACGGAGAGAAGATTGTCGAGACGCTCCAGGTTCACGCCCCAGTGCGGCGGCAACTGGAAGAGAAACGGGCCGAGCTTCTCCCGCAGTTCCTCGGCGCGCGGCAGCAAATTGTCGAGTGCGTTCTGCGGGTCGGCGAGCTTCTTCATGTGGGTGATGAAGCGGCTGGCCTTCACCGCGAAGAGGAAATTGCGCGGCGTGGATTCGCGCCAGCAGCGAAAGGCTTCGGCGCTCGGCAGCTTGTAGAAACTGTTGTTGAGTTCGACGGTATCGAAGTGCTGGTAAAAGAACGCCAGCATTCCGGCAGGCCGCATTTCGCCGGGATAGAACGGGCCGCACCAGTGTTTGTAGTGCCATCCCGAGGTGCCGATGCGGACTTGCCGGTCGATCGTCATAGGGCCTTCCGCGCCGCGCCGCGCACCAACTCGGTGGCCACGCCGTAAGCGACGTGCTCTCCCAGGGAGTTGAGCTGCATGGGCAGCGGATACTGCCCCAGCGGGCGGCTCCAGCCGAGGGCCGGCATGACAATCTCCTGCGCCAGCGCCCACATCCCGGTTCCGAATGCTGTTCCGCATGCGCGGGTGCTCTCCGGCAGCAGCTCCGCCGCTGCGCCGTAGACCGCACCCACCGCCGCGCTCACGGCGAAATGCATGGCGATCGCCCCGCGAATTCTCTCCCGCGGCAGCAACTCGCGATGCAGCGCGGTGCGCGACACTGCTTGCGCGGCGCTCTCGGTCGAATCCCACTCCTGCTGGCTGGCGGGAAGCGCGCAGGTTCTCGTCACCATCTCCGTCGCGGTCGCCGGCGGATATTGCAGCGGCTCGCCCCGGCTGGCGGGGAACAGCCGCGCCCAGGCAGCCGAGAAGAGGCTCATGGCCGCACCTCCGGCCAGGCCGCCGACAAATCCAGCCGCCAGGCCTCGGGCCAGTTCGCGTCGTCGTGGCACAGTGCTGCTCCCTGAAGAACTCTACTTAGAGGGGATGGTGAACGGGCGAACGGCGTTGCATTGATTGGTCATTCGGTCGGTCGGTCCCAGCGGTCGCTGCGTGTCATTTTAGAAATTGAGCAGGTACCCACAGTTCGTCGCCAACTGACCGAAAGACCGGCGGATCAAGTGGCAACCTGTCGCGCGCGCTGTCGTTCCAAACGAGCAGGGCGGTGTACGTCTCCAGCTCGAGGGGGCAATCATGGCAACGAAGAGATTCTGGCGCGGATTTGCGGCGGGTGCGGCGGCGGGCGCGGGCGGCAGCGCGGCCATCATGATGGCCACCAACCTGATCGGCACCAACAAGCGGGTGCTGCGGCTGGAAAAAAGCCTGCAGATCGGCCGCCCTCTGGAAGAGGTCTTCCAGGCATGGGTCAACCTGGAGCAGCTTCCAATGATGACCGACCTGGTGCGCGAGGTGCGGCGCGACGGCGACCGCTCGCATTGGAAGGTTGAGGTGGACGGCCGCACTATGGAGTGGGATGCCGAGGTGGAGCAGTTCATCCCCAACGAGGCCATCGGCTGGAAGTCGCTGAACGGGCCCAAGCACACCGGACGCATTACCTTCTCGCGTGTCGGCCGGGACACGCTGCTGCAGGTGACCATGAATTATGCTCCGCCGTTCCGCCTCCTGCGGCCGATACTGCAATCGCTGGAAGGCCCGATCCAGAGCCACATGGAGCAGGTGCTGCGCGACTTCAAGGCGGCCATGGAGGGCAAGGGACAGGAGGGCCGCAAGCCCGCGCTGCGTTTCGGCAGCGAGAGCATCGGCCCCGGAACCGAAATGACCGGCGAAGCCGGACGGGCGACGGGCACGCTGGGAGCGCCGGTGAATGCCGGATCCAGCAGCACACAAGGCGGCGAGACGCGCTTCAACAAGCCCAATCCGGTGGATTACACCCGCCCGCCGGAGGCGAAGAGCTAGTTCAGGGCAGGGGTTGGGGGCTTGCGGCTAGGGCTGGTTTCTACGAAAAGCGAGCCGGTCCTGTGCGCAGCGGCTTCCTTCTTTTTCTTTCGATTTCGCTCTCCAGCGAAACATGAATTGCTGCGCGCCTAACTATGGCTGCAAACTTGGTCCGCCCGGCCACCAGTTGCTTTCATGGGCATTTCTAAATAGGTCCACGAAATATCCCAGGACGAGAGTGATTAATACGTACAGCAGCCCGTTGGCAATTACCGAGACTGCGAGGGCACCGTAACCTCTCAAATTGGCCGACGTTCAATGAGCCACAGTCCGGTTGGCCAGACGCACATGAAAACAGTGCTCCACCACAACGGTCGGTGTATCCCGATCGCATCT
>DASUBK010000182.1:0-17301 GCA_035763305.1 Terriglobales bacterium
GCGCTCGGTACCGCTCTTGTAGAAGTTTGGGGCAACGCGTTCAACTACATGGCAGTCGTGGAAAGTGGAGACGTCGTTCGCCGGCTGGCCCCCGAGATGGCGGCCGTGGCTCGCCTGGACCGGCCGGGAGTGATCGTCACCGCGCGCGGGGAGGGCAACTTCGATTTCATCAGCCGCTACTTCGCTCCCGCCAAGGGCATTCCCGAGGACCCGGTGACGGGCGCCGCGCATTGCATGCTGGCGCCGTATTGGGCCGCGCGGCTGGGCAAAAACGAATTGCGCGCCTTCCAGGCCTCACAACGCGGAGGCGAGATCTTTTGCCGGCAGGCCGGGAATCGCACGGAAATCGAAGGAGCCTGCGTCTTCTACCTGGAAGGCGAAGCGGAGATATGAAGCGGATGCGCCAGGCCACGAGCCGCACCGGCCGCAGTATTCGCCTGTTTGTGAGGCGCTGTGGAGGCCGGTCGGCCTCGACCGGCTGGAAAGCGATGCAATCTGGCGGAGGGAGAGGGATTCGAACCCCCGGTACCCTTTCGGGCACAGCGGTTTTCAAGACCGCCCGTTTCGACCGCTCACGCATCCCTCCGGGCACCAGTGTACCGTAGCCGGAGTGGTGGGAAGCACGGACGCTACGCCGGTCGGGGTCGACCGGCCTCCATCCACTGGTCTGTCGACCAGGTTCATTATCTTCCGGGAGCGATCCGGCGCCGCATCAACCCGCCTGCATCCTCGGGGAAGAGGCGCGAGGGAAAAACGGGGGTAATAAAAAGGGCCGTGACCTTGGTTATGGTCTAGCCGGCAGCTCCTGCGAGGGAGTTCCCGGCGTGGACGCATGTACCGTCACAGCCCCTTGATGCGATTACCGCTTTCGCGGTGCCGAACCCCAACAGCGCCTCGCAGCAACCGTCGGTTTTTTCGGGTCCGGCCGTCCTGCGGGTTACCCCGCCCGACGAACCACTCAGTCTACTTCGGACTGGCGACTTGAAGTAGCCAACCCTTTCGACCGTCGACGCGCGGAATCCTAGCATCGAACGGCGCCCTGTCAACGCCCGGGTATGGTGCAATCGCAAGTAATTTCATTTTCCTGTGCGCCCACGAATTAGACGAGATTTCCTCGCGTTTTTGCACAGAAGCGGGGAAATTGCATCCCCCGCGAAGCAGTTTCGCCGCAACATGGCCGTTGTTTTCTGGCTCGAATGGATGTATTCGATGGAGGCGAGGTCGTCGTGCGGGAGTCTCTCGAATCGCTGGTCGAGCAGATACGCCGGGGAGGCATCCTCTACCGGGAAGCGGTGGGCGAGTTCAAGAAGGCGTACCTGGCGGCGGTGCTGCGCGCCAACAACGGGAACCTGAGCAAAGCCGCGGCCGCGCTGGCGCTGCACCGCAACACGCTGGCCCGCATCTGCGCCGAACTGGCGCTCGACCCCAAGGAGTTCCGCCCCAGCCGCCGTTCCCCCAGGAGCGCCCCGGGACGGCTGATCGTCAAGCGAACGGCGCAATAAGAGAACCCGACGCAGAGACGCAGAGGACACGGAGGATTGTTCTTCCGTTCTCCTCTGTGTCCTCTGCGTTGGGTTTCTTATCGTTCAGCAGATGCGCGGCAGTTGCTCGCCGAAGAGCGTGTCCAGGACGCGCGTGCCGCCGATCTCGGTTTTCATCAGCACCATGCCCGGGTGCGCGTCGGTGACTTCGCCCAGGATGCGGGCATCGCGGCCCAGCGGATTCTGGCGCATGCGCGCGACCACCGCCTCCGCCGCTTCGGCCGCCACTACCGCCACCAGCTTGCCTTCGTTGGCGACATAGAGCGGATCGAGGCCGAGAATCTCGCAGGCGCCGCGCACGGTTTCGCGCACCGGCACCTCGGTTTCGCGCAGCAGCATGCCGGCCCGGGAGTGCGCGGCGATTTCGTTGAGCACGGTGGCCACGCCGCCGCGGGTCGCGTCGCGCAGGCAGTGGACCTCGTTGGTGACCTCCAGCATGTCGGCGACGAGGCGATGCAGCGCGGCGCAATCGCTCTCGATCACGCCTTCGAACTGCAGGTTCTCACGCTGGGAGAGGATTGCCATGCCGTGGTCGCCGATGAAGCCGCTGAGGATGATCTTGTCGCCGGGGCGGGCGCGGTCGGCGGAGATGCTGACCGGACGCTCGATGACGCCGATGCCGGTGGTCGTGATGAATACCTTGTCGCCTTTTCCGCGGTTGACCACCTTGGTGTCGCCGGTGATGAGTTGCACGCCGGCATCGCGCGCCGCCTCGCTCATCGAGGCCACTACGCGGCGGAGATCGTCGAGCGGCAGGCCCTCTTCGAGGATGAAGGCGGCGGAGAGATACAGCGGGCGCGCGCCGCTCATGGCGAGGTCGTTAACCGTGCCGTTAACCGCCAGCCGCCCGATGTCGCCGCCGGGGAAGAAGATTGGCGTGACTACGAAGGAGTCGGTGGTGAATGCCAGGCGGCCTTCGCCGACGGAGAACACCGCCTGGTCGTCGAGTTTGTCGAGCAGCGGATTGCGGAAGGCCGGCAGGAACACCTGCTCGATGAGCTGCGCGCTGAGCTTGCCGCCGCTGCCGTGGCCGAGCACGATCTGCTGGTGGCTGGTGACCGGCAGCGGGCAAGACGAGCCGGGCATCTCGCCGGCAACTTCCTGCTTTTTGACCGAGGCCTCGCTCATCAGATGATGTCCTCCTCGCCCAGAGCCACGTGAATCAGGTCCCACAAGATGTGCAGCAGGGCGACGTGCGACTCCTGGATGCGGTGGATGGCGAAGCTGGGCACGGTGAAGCAGTACTCGGAGACGTCCTGCATGCGGCCGCCGTCCTTGCCGGAGAAGGCGATGGTGAGCAGGCCATGAGCGCGCGCGGACTCCAGCGCGTACACCAGGTTGGGCGATTGCCCGCTGGTGGAGATGGCCAGCGCCATGTCGCCTTCCCTGCCCCACAACTCGATCTGATCCACGAAGACGCGGGCGAAGTCCTTATCGTTGGAGATGGCGGTGACCACGGGCATCTGGCTGACCAGGTCAAGGGCCGGCAAGGCGCGGCGCTTTTCGATGATGGGGTGAATGAATTCGACGGCGACGTGCTGGGCATCGCAGGCGCTGCCGCCATTGCCCATCACCCACAGCTTGTGGCCCTGCTGGAAGCGCTCGGCCATCTTGCGGCTGAGTTCGGCGATAGTGTCGGCGTAGTGCTGGAAGAATTTCTCCTTCACCTGCACCGACTCGTGGCACTTGCGCATGACCTTCTCGCGCCATTCGTCGGGAGTGACGGCAGGAGCGGGAGGAATTGGTTTCGGATTCGCACTCATGCGGAGCCTCCGGCACTCTGACTTTCGAGGGCGGGCGTCTCTGCTTTCTTCTCCAAATGGCGGCCGTAGGCGTAATACGCGGCGCAGGCGCCCTCGGCGGAGACCATGGTCGCGCCCAGCGGCGTCAGCGGCGAGCACTGCTTGGCGAACGCGGGGCAGTCGTGCGGCTTCTTGATGCCCTTGAGGATCTGGCCGCTGATGCAGATCTCCGGCTCGCGGGTGTCGATTTCCTTGACCGAAAAAATCTTCTCCGCGTCGTAGTCGCGGTACTCCCAGCGCAGCTTGTAGCCGCTCTTGGGAATCCAGCCCACGCCGCGCCACTTGCGGTCGGCGATTTCGAAGACGCTGTGCACCAGGTTGCGCGCCGGCACGTTGCCCTCGCGTCCCAGCACACGCGAGTATTCGTTCTCCACGGTCGCCGTGCCGGCTTCCAGTTGGCGGACTGCCATCAGCGTTCCCTGCAGCAGGTCGAGGGGCTCGAAGCCGGTGATCACGATGGGTACGCGGTAGCGATCGGCGATGGGCTCGTACTCGCGATAGCCCATGATGGCGCAGACGTGCCCCGGCCCCAGGAAGGCCTGCACGCGGTTGAGGGGCGATTGCAGGATGTAAGTGATGGAGGGCGGCACCAGCGAGTGCGACACCAGGATGGAGACGTTGTTCACGCCTTCCAGCTTGGCGCGGTGCACCAGCATGGCGTTGGCCGGGGCGGTGGTCTCGAAGCCGATGGCGAAGAACACCACCTTGTGGTCGGGATTGGCGCGCGCGATCTTAAGGCAGTCGAGCGGAGAGTACACGACCCGCACATCGGCGCCCTGCGACTGGATGGCGAAGAGGTCCCCGGTCGAGCCGGGCACGCGCAGCATGTCGCCGAAAGAGCAGAAGATTACTTCCGGACGACGCGCGATGGCGTGCGCCTTGTCGATCATCTCCAGCGGCGTGACGCACACCGGGCAGCCGGGGCCATGGACCAGTTCGATGGTTTCGGGCAGCAGGCGATCAATGCCGTGGCGAACGATGGAGTGCGTCTGTCCGCCGCAGACCTCCATGATTACCCACGGCCGGGTCTGGATGCGGCGGATTTCGGCGACGATGGACTCCGCCAGCCGCGCGTTACGGTACTCGTCGATGTACTTCACCGGCGCCTCCCCGCCGCGGCTTCGTCGACCACCGGCGCCTCCAGTTCCGACAACTGGTTCAGCTCCTCCAAGGCGCGGTAGGTGCGCTCGGCCTCCTCGGCGTCCACGGTGCTGATGGCGAATCCGACGTGCACCAGCACGTAATCGCCCAGCTTCGCTTCCGGCGTGTAGAAGAGCGAGACTTCGCGCACGATGCCGCCGAACTGCACCCTGGCCATGCGCATGCCGTTGGCTTCAAACTCTTCCAGAACCTTGCCGGGAATTGCTAGACACATCCGTCACGCTCCCTGCAGCATCGCGTTGGCGATGACTGCCTGTCCGAGCGCGATGCCGCCGTCGTTGGGCGGAACCGCGGAATGTAAAAACACTTCGAAATCGCCGGCGCGCAAGAGACGCACGGCGCGCTCCAGCAGATACACATTCTGAAATGTGCCGCCACTCAGGCAGACGCGTTGCAACCGGTCCGCGTCGCGGATACGCCGGCAAACTTCGACGATCACCGCCGCAATCGTGTTGTGGAAACGGCTGGCAATTGCATGGCGCGAGTCGCCGGCCTGGAGATCGCGCACAATGCCGCGAATCAGCGGGCGGAAATCGATTGGCGCGGGCGTGCCGGCTTCGATCTCGAACTCGTAGGCTTCTTCCACGCCTGGCGCACAGGCCATTTCCAGTTCAATCGCGGCCTGGCCTTCGAAATTCGCCTCGCTGCGCATTCCCAGGAGCGCGGCGACGGCGTCGAACAGCCGGCCGCAGGAGGACGTCAGGACGGTGTTCAGCCGCCGCTCCATCATTCGCTCTACGATTGCGGCCTCTTTATGCGGCAGGCTCTCGAGAAACGTGAGCCCCGCGGGCATCTGCGAGCCGAAAGTCTCGCGCAGCCAGCTCAGCGCCGGGCGCCACGTTTGCCGTACCGCGGTGTCGCCGCCGGGAAGCGGCACGTAGCGGAAGTGGGCGCGGCGCTCGAAGGCGCCATAGCCGGCGACCAGGAATTCGCCGCCCCAGATCTGGCCGTCGGTGCCGTAGCCGGTGCCGTCGAAGGCGACGCCGATGACGGTGCCGGTCACATGGTTCTCCGCCATGCAGGCGGCGATGTGGGCGTGATGGTGCTGCACCGCGAATTTCGGAAGCGGCTGCTCCAGCGCCAGGCGCGTGGTGAGGTAGTGCGGGTGAAGATCGTGGGCCACGGCCTGCGGCTGGACGCGAAACAGCTTCTTCAGATTGCCCAGAGTTTCGCGGAAGAACTCCAGCGTCTCGTAGTTTTCCACGTCGCCAATGTGCTGGCTGAGAATGGCGTAGTGGCCCTTGGTCAGGCAGAAGGTGTTCTTCAGTTCGGCGCCACAGGCGAGAAGTTCGCCCACCGTCGTGCCGAGATCAATAGGTTCGGGCGCATATCCGCGCGAGCGGCGCAGGACGCGCGACTGGCCCGCGAAGACCCGCGCCACCGGGTCGTCGACGCGCATGTAGATATCGCGGTTGTGGGTGACGAAGGTATCGGCGATGCCGGCGAGTCGTCGGCCCGCTTCGTCGTTGGAAATAACAATCGGCTCGTCGCTGATGTTGCCGCTAGTCATGACCAGCGCGGTGAATTCCGGCGGCTGCGATGTGTCCTCGCCGAACAGGAAGAGATGAAGCGGTGTGTAGGGCAGCATGACCCCGAGGGTGCGATTGCCGGGCGCAACGGCGGCCGGAATCTCCACTGCGCAGCCGTAGGGCCCCGCCGGCGGGATACCGGCGCTACTCTTGCGGCGCAGGATGACGATCGGCTTCTCGCGGCTCTCCAGCAGTTGCCGCTCGGCGTCGCTGACGTGGCAGAAGAGTTCGACGGCGGCCACATCGCGCGCCATGAGGGCGAAGGGCTTGTCGCTGCGCTTCTTCCGGCTGCGAAGGAGTTCGACGGCGGCGGCGTTCCCGGCGTCACAGGCGAGGTGAAATCCGCCGAGACCCTTGATGGCGACGATCTGGCCCTGGCGCAGCATGGCGCGCACATCGCGCAGGATGGCGAGCGAGTTTGTGGGCGTGTCGCCGGTCGAGGTCGATCGCCCGCCAGTACCATCACCATGATTGCCGGTCGAGGTCGACCGGCCTCCAATTTCATCGCCGTGACTGCCGGTCGCGGTCGACCGGCCTCCAGCAGTGGTCGCGTGCAGGGTCAGCGACGGGCCGCAGCGCGGGCAGGCGTTAGGCTGCGCGTGAAAGCGGCGGTTGGCGGGATCGTGATACTCCGCCTCGCACTGCGGGCACATGCGAAACCCGGCCATAGTGGTGGCCGGCCGGTCGTAAGGGATGTCCTGGATAATCGTGTAGCGCGGCCCGCAGTTGGTGCAGTTGGTGAAGGGGTAAGCGAAGCGGCGGTCGGCGGGATCCAGGATCTCGCGCCGGCAGTCGGCGCAGAGGGCGACGTCGGGCGATACCAGCGCGAATTCGCCTGGTTCCGCGCGGCTTTCATGAATGACAAACTCGGCGGCGCCGCTGGGCGCCAGCACCGCCACGGCGCACTCCTCGATGCGCGCCAAGGGCGGCGGGTTCTGCCGCAGCTCGTCGAGGAAGCGCGCCACCGCCTCTTCCGGGCCCTCAATCGCGATGGTCACGCCCGAGGAGGAGTTGCGGACAAAACCTCGTAATCCGATACTTCTTGCGAGATGGTATACGAACGGCCGGAAGCCCACGCCCTGCACCACGCCGCGAATGCGAATTTCACGGGCGACGAGACTCGGAGGCGGTAGAGTCGGCATCAGAAGCCGCGCCTTTCCAGCGCTGCTGCGGGCTATTTCTCTTCGATGACGAAAACCGTGCCGGAGAGTTGCTCGCCAGATTGGCTGGCGACCCGCACCGGCCGGACCGCGCTCCCGCGCCGCGGCTCAGGGCGGGCCGCTTCGACTACGTTCCCGGCAGTGCCGCTTGGGGCGGCCGCCGCGGCCAGGAGGCTCCGGCACAGGAAATTGTAGACTCGCCCGATAACCGTGTCCAACGCGGCGGGACAGGGTCTCTGCCGGTCGGGGTCGACCGGCCTCCAGGAGCAGATTGGAGAGGGCGCCGGTCGGGGTCGACCGGCCTCCAGGAGCAGATTGGGGAGGGCGCCGGTCGGGGTCGACCGGCCTCCAACCGCGTTGCAACCCAGCACCAGCTCTGGCGCATCTGATCGTCGATACCCGGGCCTCGTCTTATCCCGACCTTATGAGCGGCCAACACGCCTCGATCGCGAAGATCTCGCCTGCCATCGGCTCCGCGGATCTGTTCCACGAAATTTTCGCCCGTTCCATCGATGGCATCGCCATCATCGATCTCGCCGGGCACTACGTGGAGCAGAACCAGGCCCACCGCGAGCTGACCGGCTACTCCGACCTGGAGTTGCGGGGGCGCACGCCGGCGATTCATCTCGGCGACGAAGTCTTCGCCGAGGTCGCCGCGGCCCTGCAGCAGCACGGCTGGTATCGCGGCATCGTCGATTCGCGGCCCAAGGATGGCTCGCGCAAGAAGATCGATTTGGCCGCATTCGCGGTGCGCGACGCCTCCGGCAAGCCGCTGTGGTACGTGGGTATCAAGCGCGATATCACCGAGCAGCACCGGCTCGAGAGCGAGAAGAACGCCCGCATCGGCGAGTTGGAAGCGGTTTGCTCGCTGAGCCGCGCCCTCAACAGCGCGCTGGCGGTGCAGGACATCTACTCCGCCGCCATCGATGCGCTGGTGCACTCCATCCATGCCGACCGGGCCTCCATCCTGGTGTACGGGACCGACGGGCGCATGCATTTCCAGGCGTGGCGTAAATTGTCCGAGGAGTATCGGAGCGCGGTGGACGGGCACTCGCCGTGGACGCGCGAGGAACGCAATCCCACTCCGGTGATGGTGAACGATGCCGCCGGGGATCCGCGCATGGAGGCCTACCGCGAGATCTTTGCCCGCGAAGGCATTGCCGCGCTGGCCTTCGTGCCCATCGTCAGCGAAGGCGAGCTGCTGGGCAAGTTCATGATCTACTTCGACCGGCCGCACGCCTTCACCGCGGAGGAGATTTGTCTCGCCGAGGCGCTGGCGACGCAGGTGGCGGTCGCCGACAAGCGCCGCCAGTCGGAAGAGGCGCTGCGCAACGCGGAGAAGCTCGCGGCCGCGGGCAAGCTGGCCGCCACCGTCGCCCACGAGATTAACAACCCGCTCGAAGGCATCATGAATCTCGCCTTCCTTCTGCGCCCGCACGTTACCGCCGACCAGCAAGCGCAGAAGCTGCTGGATGACCTGGAGCATGAGCTGAAGCGGGTGTCGCTGATCAGCCGGCGAACGCTGGCCTTCTATCGCGATACCGAGCCGCGCTCGTGGGTGCGTTTGGACGCGCTGCTGGAAGAGGTGATCCAGCTGTACGCGCCCAAGGTCCGCAATCTCGACATCGATCTCAAGTTCTCCATCGAGTGCGGCCTGGAGTTGCGGGCCAGCGCCGGCGAACTGCGCCAGGTACTGGCCAACCTGATCTCGAATTCGATTGAGGCCGCCGGCCTGCGCGGCACCATCGAGGTGCGCGCCCGCCGCGACGACAGCGTGGTGGAGATCCGAGTCGCCGATAACGGGCCGGGCATCGAACCCGCCCACCTGGCGCGGATCTTCGAGCCTTTCTTCACCACCAAGAAGGAGACCGGCACGGGCCTGGGGCTGGCGCTGTCCAAGGAGATTGTCGAGCGCCATCGCGGCAGCATCGTGGCCGCGAACCGCCCCGAAGGCGGGGCGGAGTTCATCCTGACGTTTCCCCTGATGACGGCCGCCAGCGAAGCGGCGTGAAGAAGCAAGCAGCCATCAGCGATCAGCAGCCATCAGCCAGGATTCAGTAGCACAGGGCCGCAGGCGAGGCGCCTGCGGCTACGTGATCGTTGGCGGGCCGCGATCAGCCGCACTGCATCGTAATTTCCCCTACAATCCCGCCATGAAGTTCGGCGTGAACATTCTCAACTTCGGGCCGGAAGCGTCGTTCGAGTCGCTGCGCGCGTGGGCAGTGGGCGCGCAGTCGCTGGGCTTCCACTTCGTAATGATCTCCGACCACGTCGCGGTCACGCCCGACGTGCAGGCGCAGTACCCCACGCCTTTTTACGATCCGTTTACGGTGCTGGCGTGGCTGGTGGGAGTGATCGGCATTGAGCTGGGCACCACGGTCACGATCCTGCCTTATCGGCACCCGTTGTTGACGGCGCGGCTGGTGGCCAACCTCGACCAGATCAGCGGCGGGCGCTTCCTGTTCGGCGTAGGCGTGGGCTGGGCGAAGGAGGAGTTCGCGGCGCTCGGCATTCCCTTCGATCGCCGCGGCGCCATCAGCAACGAATATCTGGAGGTCATCCGCGCTTGCTGGACGCAGGACGTGGTTTCCTACGCGGGCGAATTCGTGCGCTTCGAGCGCGTGCACACCGGCCCGCGCCCGGAGCGCCGCCCGCCGGTGTGGGTCGGAGGATCCAGCGAAGGGGCGCTGCGGCGCGCCGTGCGCCTGGGCGACGCCTGGCATCCCATTCGTCCACGTCTTTCGTGGTTGAAAGAAACCGGACTGCCCCGGCTGCGCGAACTGGCGCAGAGCGAAGGCAAAGCGGCGCCACGCTTCTGCCCGCGCCTGAACCTGCGCTTCAGCGAGCGCTCCCTGCCGGAGAGCGAGCGCACCGCCGGACAAGGAAGCGAAGAGCAGGTGCGTGCCGACCTGCGGGAGCTCGCGGCGCTCGGCGCCGAGTACATCCTGTTCGACACCTTCAGCGGCGACGCCAGCCAGCCGCAGCTCGAGCCGGGATTCCGTCAACTGGAACGCCTTGCGTTGTCGGTGATCGACTTGGAGGGCGGGACGGTTCGCTAGCGCCTACGCCGTTCGCTCCTTGTGGCGCGGCAGCAGGTGGCGCAGGGCTTCCAGGACGCTGCCCGGGGCAACGCTCACCACCGCGTCGGCCAGTTCGGTATCGCTAATCTCCCCCGCGTGCAACATGACCACCTTGGATCCGCCGCGGCGGGCGGCCGTGGCCACCTGTTTGCGCGCGGCCGGCGAAAGATAGGGGCTGGTGATCACCGCCGCCGCCCCTGCCGCCAGTTCGGCTTCGGCGCCGCCGGAGTCGGTGAGCGTATGCACGGCATAGCCCGCGTCCTCGAGGCAGCGGCCGAGCCGCCGTACGACCTCCGGATAAACTCCAATAACGAGAATGAACTGCTCGCTCATCAGCCCGCTTTCACGATTAACAATTAGCGGTTAGCAATTAGGGGTGAATCATCGCAGCAGCCCGCCGGCAGAAATGCCGGCGCTACCGATGAGGGAGATCAGCAGCGGAGAGAGAGCGGGGAGGAAGGATGGAATGCGGTCAACGGTTGCGGCGGGCCGTTGGAACAGGCAGCCGGAACCGGGCGGTGGACGACGCGCACATCGGCCACAAGGCAGACTCGCAGCAGGAAGAGAAGCAGGAACACGTACGCCACCGCGTCGAGCACGGTGGCCGGCAGATCGACGGAAGGCGCCACCAGAACGAAAAACACCACCAGCGCCAGCAGGGCGGCAATGGCGATTTTCATCCTCGTGGACATGGCGTTTACCTCGGTTGCTCGTCGCGGCGTTCGCCGAAGCTCAAGTTTACCGTGGCTTCGCCGGTCACCTTGCCGGACATGGGGCCACGGCCCTCTTCCGGGGCCAGGCCGGCCATCTCGCGCTTGCGGTTTTCGATGTCGCGCAACTGACGCAGGATGGAAGCTTCGCGCTCCACGTACTGGTCCTCGGTGATGTCGCCGTTGTCGAGCAGGACCTGCAACTCCAGCAGCTGCTCCTTGACCGGCGCGTCATCAGTGTACTGCTCCTGCGCAACTTTATTGATGGTGTTCAAAATAAATTTGAACCCGTCGATGGGCGCGAGAAGCAGGTCGTCAATCAGGAACATGGGGCGTCAGCTCGCGGTTCCGCGCTCCAGCTTGAGACGGATGTTCACGAAATTATAGGGCGGCCAGGGGCCGGTGTACTTGAAATTGAGCCGGTCGCCGTACTTGCGGGCGATGCGATTCACCGCCTCGTCGAACTCGGTCTCCCGCTCACGCTGGATGAGGAAGGCCGCGTTCATGATCATCTTGTCGCCGATGGGCTTGTTGTCGCGGGAGGCGACGCAGCAGCTGCGCAGCTCCTCGTAAATCTCGCGCACGTACTGCGAGGCGCGCTCGGCCAGCGCCTTTTCCACCATGCGGCCCAGCTGCATGCGGGCGAAGTAGGTGCTCTGCAGGTGCTTGCGGGTGATTTCCTGATGGAAGTGGCGCAGCTCCTCGTCCTCGCGCTTCAGCTCTTCCACGACCTGGTCGCGGTCCCAGTTGACCTTGAGGCCGAACTCGACCTTGCCGGCCATTTGCTTGAGCACGTCCTTAAGCGAAGCGTAAATGCTCTTGAGCACCTCGCGGATGTCGTCGTCGGTGCGGAAGACGGTGCCGAAGCTCATGGGAATGATGGTGTGGCTCTTCATCACCGTCTCGATGACGTGTTCGTGGGCGAGGGCGTTTTCGCGCGTGGGGTCGAAGATGAAGACGTCGGTCTTGCTGACGACGGCGGCGATGTCCTTGTGGTTGACGCTGTACACCTGCTCGCCGGAGCCGCCGATGCCGATCTTGCCGAAGTTGACCGGGTCGCGGCTTTCGATCACGCCATAGACGTAGCGCCCCGCTTCCGACTGGGCCGACACGGGACGATCGCCGCGCGCGGGCGCGTCCCCCAAGCGCACGTGCACATCGTCGCTGACGGCGCGCTCGGAGCGCTTGGTTTTGGGGGCCGCCATTTCAGCGACCGCTGCCTGTTTTTGCTTCCGCATAGGTATCCCTCAGAACGGTTGCAATGGTAGTCAGGAACTCCTTCACGTCAATCGGCTTGTACAGCACCGGCACGTTGATCTTCTCGGCGTGCTGCGCGGCCTCCACGTTGGCATAGCCGGTGAGCAGGACGCAGGGCGCGCCCGGCTGGCGCCGCCGCGCTTCCTCAATCACCTCGAAGCCGGAGTGCTGTTCCTCCAGCGACAGGTCACAGAGCACCATGTCGAAGCGGCTTTCCGCCAGCTCGCGCACCGCCTCGCGCCAGGACACCACCGCGGCGACGACATAGCCTTCCCGCTCCAGCAGGAGCCGGTAGGTGAACAGCACCGACGGCTCGTCGTCGACCACCAGCAGTTTGTATTTGCGCTTGTTCATGCCCTGACGACCGGAAACTCGATCTGGAACAGCGTTCCCTGCCCCATGATGCTGCGCACCCGGATCTTGCCGCCGTGGCTTTCCACGATGCCTTTGACGATCCACAAGCCGAGACCGGTGCCCTTCTCGCCCTTGGTGCTGACGAACGGCTCGAACATGGTGGGGAGAACGTTGGCCGGAATGCCGCTGCCGCTGTCCACCAGCGTGATCCGCACCCATCCGTGCACGCCGTCGCTGGAGCGCAGGTGGCGGGTGCGCAGACGGAGGCGGCCGCCCTCGGCCATGCTGTCGCGCGCGTTGACCACTAGGTTCGACAGTACCTGGCGCAGTTGGTCGGCGGAACCGGTGACCGGAGGTAACTGTCCCAAGTCGGTAGTCACGGTGATGCCGGCGCGCTCCAACTGGCGCGCGAACAAGGTCAGCGTGTCATCGACCACGGAGTTCACGTCCATGGTGCCCACGCGCTCGGAAGAGCGGTACAGGCCGAGCATCTGGCGCACGATACGCGCCACGCGCTCGGTTTCGCCCTTCAGAATGGAGTAGACCGGCTCGGCTTTCGGCTTCACCTGCCCGTTCAGCAGCTCGATGGCGTTCTTGATGGCTTCCATCGGGTTGTTGATCTCGTGGGCGATGGTGCCGGCCATGCGGCCGGTGGCGGCGAACTTCTCCATCTCCAGCATACGGCGCTCAAGCTTCAACTGCTCCAGCTTCTTCCACGCCGAGAAATCGCGCAGCACGGTGACAGTGAACGCGACCTGGCCCCGGGCGTCATAGACCTTCCCGGAGCGGGCTTCGTATTCGACCTCGCCTCCGCTGGAGGGCTGGTAGAGGCGCAGCGGCCCGCTGTCGCGATCGGCGAAGGAGAAGGTGAAGGAGGTGAGATAGGCGTCGAGCTTGGCCTGATTCTTCACCAGCTCGGGATCGCTCTGCTGGGCGCCGTCGACGCCGAACACGTCCTTGGCCAGGGGATCGAGCAGCACCACCTTGGCGCCCTTGTCGGCCACCACGATGGGATCGCCGACGTTCTCGATGACCACGTTGAGGCGGTCGCGGTCCTGGCGCACCACTTCTTCGGCCTGCTGCAGCTTGATCAGGTTGTCGCGCAGTTCCTGGTCGGCGCGGCGCAGGTCGGTGACGTCGCGCATCACCGTGACCATGCCGGTGCGGATGCCCTCACGCGTGTAGGTGGGCGCGCACACCGCCTCGAATAGAACTTCCTCGCCTTCCTGCACGTCCACCAGGGTGAGGTCGCGGGAAGCCTCGGTGCCGCTGATGGCCATGGAAGACAAGGCCGCCGAGAACAGCAGGTTGTTGAATTCCACCGCCCGGGCGCCGCCTTCGCTGACCCCTTCGGGCATCTTGAAGAATTTTTCCGCGGCGCGGTTCTGCATGATGACCCGGTAATGGGTGTCGGTAAGGATCACCGGGTCCGCCATGCTTTCCATGACCGTTTCCATCTGGCCGATGGTGGTCTCCATATCGCGCATGCGGTTGTAATAGTGTTCGACCTTGAAGAGGCGGGAGAGATAACGGTTGGCCAGCTCGACAATGCCGGGAATCTCGCGCGCCAGCCGATCCTGCATGCCTGCGGGGACTTCGACCATGACGGCGGCGACGTAAGCGCGCATGTCGCAGGTGCCGCAGACCTGCTCCTGCAACTGCAGCTTGCGGGCGTGCTGCGAGTTGAGCACCGCCAGGCAGTCGCGCCGCCGGTCGCGCTCCGCCTCCCAGCAGAGGTGCTGGTTGCGGAAGATCAGGGGATGGACGTACCAGGAATTCTTGTCCCAGCTGACCTTGGTGATTTCCGGCTGCATGCGTTCCAGGGTCTTGACCACCGGATCGTCGCCCGCCCACAGCGAGGTAGCGCAGCCCTTGAGAAAGTTCTTGGAGCAGTTCAGCGCCGCGGTGGGCGCGATCTCTCCGCTTTCCAGGTCCACCTCGTAGGCGAAGGCGCGGGGGAAGCCGAGGCTCACGATCTCCTCCAGCAGGACGGGGAAGATCTCTTCCGAGCGCTCGGCCGAGAGCAGGCGCATGGCGGCCCGGCCCCGCAACATGCGGGGAGCGAAGCCGGTACCGCCTACGCCGAGTTCCTGCGCCGCGATTTGTCGCACTTCAGCGGAAGCCATGGGGCCCTTGCCAGGCGGCTATCGCCGCGCGGCCGCGCGAGTGGTCACGCGTGTGCGCCGCGTGGGTTCGACGGTTTCGGTCTCTTCCTCCTCGACGCCTGCCAATTGCGGACGCGATACCAGGCCGGTGAGGCCCACCGCGTCGGCGTACTTCAGGTAAGTGTCGATGGAAGCCACCACGACGCGCGCCTCGACCGTAATCAAGTCGATGCCGACCAGAGAAATGCGCACCCACGCGTCGATTACGATGCCCTTGTCCAGGACGCGATCAAGTACGTCAATAAGACTTGATCCACCCGATACCCGTTCGACAGCCATGAAATCCTCCTGCTAGACCTAGCGCTTCCTTCGCGCCGTGGCGCGGCGCTGGACCCCGGCGTTACGTTGCTCCCCCGGGCCGGGCGCGGGCAGCATGCGCGCCGGAGTTGCCCTCGGCATGGGAGTAGTAAGGTTCGGGTCGTACTTCCACCAGTTCAACCCAATCTGCTCCGCCTTATCGACTGAGCAGACCAGCAGCCGGATGCGGATGGTCAGCAACTCGACGTTGGCCAGCGACACGCGGATATCGCCCGCGATTACCAGCCCCTTATCGAGCACGCGGTCCAGGATGTCGACGAGATTTGTGGTCCCGGAAACAGTCGGTTGCATAGCTCCGCACTGTTACAACTGATGGATTGTCCCCTTACAGACAACAGACGAGATCAAGCGGACTCGACTAACGTGCCGCTAATCTATCGAATGCGCCAACCGCTTGCAAGCGTCGAAAGGCGCCTACCGGCAAAACGGGGGGAGGGCCGGAGGGACGCAACTAACTTGTGACACTTTCAAAGGTCTCCGGGTTGGATTCGGCTCTGCGCGCCGGAGTTGCCTCTCGATTCATTCGTCGAGCAAATTTCCCAAGGGTCCCAGGTCGAGGTTCAGATCCTCGGGCTTGAGTCCGAACTGGTCGGCCAGTTGGCGGATCTTGGCCTCTAATTTCATCAGCGCCTGCCCCATTTCCTCCACCTGGCGGGGGTCGAGCGAGCCGCCCTCCATCCGGCGTATCGCCTGTCGTTCCAATACTTTGCGTAGCAACTCGATGATCGACAAGACCAGCCGCGCCAGGCCTTGTTCCACGTTTTCCGGAGAACAGTCGAGGCGCTGAGTAGAGCCTTGGGCGGCCTGGGATGAGAGATCCGAGACTGCCTGCGCGATCTCCTCGGGAGTTTGCGGCTTGCCGGAATCGCTCATTGGGACAGCTCGAGGAACTCGTTCGCAGGCCAGGGGCCGCTCACTACCGCCCGGACTCCCGCGGGAAGCGCGATGGTACTCATCGTGGCACGATACGCGTCTACCGCGTCGCGCGCCAGCAGCGCGTAGCAACGCGGTCCGTCCTTGCCCGGGCGCTGCCGCCAGTCGCGGATGTGAGCCGCCACAGCCGCCCGGCAGGCCGCGGCCGCCGATTCGAGCTGCCGAGATAACTGCTGCCGCTGCAGCAGATAGGCGGTCCCAGATGCCGCCTCGGTAGCGGCTTCGGCGCTGCCGGACAGGCGAATCTCCATCTGCACCGCATCGCGATTGTGGTGGAGAAACTTACCAAACGCGGCTGCCTTGGGAGCGATTTCCGCCGCCATCTCCTGGCGAGAGGCAAACATCGTGGGAAAGCGCAAGGCGATGACCGCGCTCTCGGCGAAGGCGGCGGCAATCACGGCATGAAATTGCAGGGCGTGCCGGTGCGCGTCGGCGGCCAGGACGGCGGGATCGATTTCGGACAAGAGCACCTGCAGTGCGCCAACTTGCGCCACTTCGACCGGCGCACCGGCCACGCCCGCCGGCAGCGGCATACCGGCGGTCTCCAGGACGCAATAGACAAGCAGGGCCATGGCTCAGCGCCGCGGCTGCAGCAGCGAGCCTTCCGGCAACTGGCGCAGCGCCGTCTCGACCGAAGTGAGCACCACGTTGAGACCCAGGTACACCAGGTCGACGCCGGCCAGCGAGATGACGAGGCTGCCGTGCAGAACCACGCCGGCATTCAGGACGTGGTCCAGGATGTCGAGCAGCGAAAGTTCGCTCTCGTCGCCGCCGCCGAGGATCGTGACCTGCTTGGGCTCAGGCATAGAGAAAGTCAATAATTAAAAAGTAAAAAGGAAAAAGTCCGAATAGGCGGGTTCTCATTTTTTTCACTTTTTACTTTTCACTTTTCACTTTCGACTTTTAGAAACGAGTACGGCGGCCACGGCCCGGTGCATTCCACCCGGTACTGCGCGCCCCACCGCGACGAGAATTCCTGCAAGCGCTGCTCCAGTTGTGGCCGCCGCTCGCGCGCCACCAGCAGCGAGCGATGCCACAGCAGGTTCTTCTGCCCCGCGCCGACGCGGCCGCCCTCGGCGGCGTCGCGCGCCAGGCGGTGCAGCGCCGAGATGAATTCTTCCACCTGCGGCGTGATGCTGCGCGTGGTCTTGGCCCGCATCGCTTCGGCTTTGCGCTTGAGGTAATCCGAACCCGAACTGGCAGCCGCCATCGCCGGCGCGGCGGCCACGGCGAACAATTTGACCGCGTACTCGTCCGCGCCCGCGACCGCGGTGAAAGAGCGCTCCAGAGT
>DASUBK010000183.1:0-3043 GCA_035763305.1 Terriglobales bacterium
CCGAATTGAAGATGGCGAGCGCCGAATCAACTCTCGGTCATCTTCAATTCGGCAGTTTCGCAATTCGGTATTTCCGCAATTCCACAATTCCACAATTCTGCAATTCCGCAGTTCCGCAATTCGGCAATTCCGCAGTTCCGCAATTCGGCAATTCCGCAGTTCCGCAACTGTCTAGATTCTCCACCAGATTCCCCACACCACATCCACGGTGGTGTGAGTGATCGCCGAGGTAAAGAGGCGGCGGCGGTCGAGCCAGGCGCGGCCGTAAAAGACGCCGGCGATGGTGGCCATCAGGACGTAGCGCCAGTTGAAGGGCGGCATCCCTTTATTGAAGTGCGACAGGCCGAAGATCGCCGCCGCGACCAGCAGCGCGGCGCGGCGTCCGATACGCTTTTCCAGCAGGTTCTGCAGCAATCCCCGAAAAAACAGCTCTTCCGGAATGGCGACGAAGAAGAAGGTGATGAGCCAAGGCGCGGCAAAGGCCGCAGGCGACGGCAGCCAGGGATTGAAGCGGATGAAGTGCAGCGCCAGGCCGAGAAGAATGGCAATGGGCGCGTAGAAGGCCCATTCGCGCAGGCCGATGGCGAGATCGCGCCAGCGCGGCCGGAAATCGAAGCCCACTCCCTCGACGCGGCGCACAACAAGGAATGCGTACAGCGCGGTAATCACCAGCAGAAACTTCGGCAGCGCGCTGAGCCCGGGCTGCGGCCAGGCGCCGGCAAGCCAGCGGAATTCGACCGGAAGGCCCACCGTGAGCAGCACCGCGACGTCCTGCCAGCAGAGGCCGGGATGGCGCGGGGGAACGAACTCCATCAGGGCGGCGCAGCCTATGGGAATGGCAAGTAGGGCGGCGGCGTAGCCCCAGGCGAACTGTGCGCGCGGAATCGAAAAGACGAGGTACGGAATCAGCAGCAGGCCGGGAATAAGCACACGGACAAGGATGTTTGTCAGCCGGCGCCGGAGGACCTCGGCGGCGCCGAAGCCGAAGGCCCAGTAGGGCGCCAGCAGCAGGGCGAAGCTGGCGAACGATGAGGGCATGTGGCCGCCGATGCGCGTCTCCATGGCAAAGTGTTGGGCGATAATCCAGAAAGCGATGAGCAGGGCGGCGTAAGTGGCGGCCGCGATCGCCCAGGTGCGGGCGGTCGGGGGGGCGACGTTGTCGTCGGTGCCAGGAGGGGTGGAGGTCATCGGCGTACTTGTGAATGATACGTCGGTTGCGGAAAGGACATTCACCGTAAAGGACGCAAAGGAGCGCAAAGAAATTTGTTGCCGCGGGCGAGGGCGCCCGCGGCCACGTTAATTTTGGACCATTTGAGTGCAGCCCCGGCGGGGGCGCCGGGGCCTACCTGGACTTCGGCCTACCTGGAAATCGAGGGTGCGCGCGGGGTCGCGCGCGATCCCACCGTGAATCGCAAATCGGCAATGGGAGGTCGGCAGTCGGAAATCTCAGCAGGCGCGCTCGGCGGGGGAATCTTCCTCCTCGGCGTGGGCGAGGCCGAACTTCTTCAACTTGTAGCGCAGGGCATCGCGGCTGATGTCGAGCAGGCGCGCAGCCTGGGTCTGGTTGCCGTTGGCTTGCTTCATCGCCATCTCCACCATGGCGCGCTCGATTTCCTCCAGCGAGGTGCCGCCCTCGGGGATGCTGAGGCGCGGCAGGCTGCGGCCGTTGGGCAGCGGCTGCGGCGGTTCGCTGGAGAGCTGCTCGAAGGCGGTGAGGCCATTGGGCGCCTGCGCGACCGCGAACGGCATGTACACCGGCCGCAGGAAATCTTCTTCCTCCAGGATCATGGCGCGCTCGATGGCGTTCTTCAGCTCGCGCACGTTGCCGGGCCAGTCATGCTGCAGGAGCAGCTTGCGCGTCTGCTCGGTCAGGCCGCGCACGTTCTTGCGGAACTTGCGGTTGTAGCGCTCGATAAAGAAATCCACCATGGGCAGGATGTCTTCCTTGCGCTCGCGCAGCGGCGGCAGGAAGATGGAGATGATGGCGAGCCGGTAATAAAGGTCCTGGCGGAAGTGGCCCTCGCGCACGGCGCGCTCCAGGTCGCGATTGCTGGCGGCGATGACGCGCACATCCACCTGCATGTCGCGAATGCCGCCGACGCGGCGAATCACCTGGTCTTCCAGCACGCGCAGCAGCTTGGCCTGCAAGAGCGGCGAGAGCTCGCCGATTTCGTCGAGGAAGAGCGTGCCGCCGTCGGCCACTTCGAACAGGCCCTTCTTCATCGCCTTGGCGTCGGTAAAGGCGCCGCGCTCGTGGCCGAAGAGCTCCGCTTCCATCAGCGTTTCCGGGATGGCGGAGCAGTTGATGGCCACGAAGGGCTTTTCCTGCCGGTTGCTCTCGTAGTGGATGGCCTTGGCAATGAGGTCCTTGCCGGTACCGCTCTCGCCCTGCACCAGGATGGTGGTGGCCTCGCTGGCGGCGACCTTGCGCACGAACACCATCAGCTCGCGCATCTTCTGCGACACGCCGACCACCTCGTGGTAGCCGGTGCGGCGGCGCATCTGCCCGCGCAGCTCTTCGACCTCGCTCTTGAGGCGGGTGTTTTCCAGGGCGTTGCGCGAGGCGACTTCCAGCTCGTCGAAGTCAATGGGCTTGCCGATGAAGTCGTAAGCGCCGAGCTTGAGAGCGGCCTTGACGTCGTCGAGCTGCGGATCGGCGGTGATCATGATGACGGCGCGGGCGTCGCCGTTGCGCTTGAGCTGCTGCAGAACCTCGAGGCCGCCAAGATCGGGGAGGCGGACGTCGAGCAGGACGAGATCAGGCGATTCAGCGGCGGCGACACGCAGTCCGGCGGAGCCGCTGTCGGCCTCCAGCACCTGATAGCCCCACTCCTGGCACTTCTGGCGGAGGCTCCAGCGGACCAGCCGCTCGTCGTCGACAATGAGAATTTTCCCCTGCATCCGGAGAAATGGTACTCCCGGAGGCGAACATCAGCATGTGATCTGCGTCACGTTGCAAAAGGTATTTTTCGCGCATGCAAGGACGCGAGCACATGGCCGGCAGGCGAGGGCGCCTGCCGCTACGTATTCTCGGATGGGTCGA
>DASUBK010000184.1:0-5262 GCA_035763305.1 Terriglobales bacterium
TTTGCCTAGCGTCTGCTTTGCGGTGACCCCGCTACACTACCGTACGGCGCCCGGTGACCAGCTGCAGGATCAGCACTACAACCGCGGCTACCAGCAGCAGCCACAGCAGGGAGCCGATCTGGTATACCCCGACCAGTCCCAAAATCCAGGCGATCAGCAGGATCACAAACAGAGTCCAAAGCATTCCTCACCTCCCATGTGACTGCCCTTCAGGAGGCACGCACCGGGCCACTCCCGAGTTGCTGCCGGGAATGCAAATGCGGGACTTAGCGGAGTAGCTGCCGGCTGAGTGGGTACCGCGATGCACAAGTGCTCAGGTTGGGAATCGCTCTTCTACTCGCGCCGCGGCTGCCGCCCTCCACCCGTTCGGCCGCCGCGAGACAAGCCGCCGCTCAGGCCGCCGTCCGCCGCGATTCGTCCTCGTAGTCTATTTTGAGCGCGAATACGTCGGTGGCCGCATCTTTCATAGCAATGTTGATTCGCTCCACGGCATCGCTGGACATGCGCAGCGCCTCGGCGTCGCCGGTGCGCTGCACCGCCAGGCACAGCGGGAAGATGGCGTTGCGCACGTGGTGGTTGAGCTCGGAGACGATGGCCGCCCGCTCCATGGCGAAGCGGTAGTGCAGCTCTTCGTTGTGGAGCTGAACGGCAAGGAGAAACAGCGTAGAAACGAGGGCAGCAATGACATTGCCCGCCATCTGGTGGACGAGGGTCTCGCGGTTAAAAGTGATGACGGTGAAATCGACGAGGGTGGCGGCCCCGCCGACGATGAATCCGGCGAGGATGGATACACCCAGCTTGCGCCGAAATTCCGAAGCGCCTGCAGCCATAGCTCTCTCCTGGACTGCTTCGCCGGGCCAGATCGGCGGTGTTAGGAATATTCTTAACCTTTCCGTCGCAGGTGGCAAGAATGCCCGTCACAGTGCTGGTGGTTGACGATGAGGCCAATGTGGCCTCTATGATGCGAATGGTCCTGGAATCGGATGGTTACGAGGTCGCCGTAGCACGCTCGGCCGGCGAAGCCATGGCCCTGTTCGGGTCGCAGACCTTCGACGTGGTGGTCACCGATATGCGCATGGAATCGGCGACGTCGGGCTACGAAGTGGCGCGCGCGGCCTCGACCCTGGCCGGCGATCCCGCCATCATCCTGCTCACCGGCTTTCCCCTGCCCAGCCGGGACTGGCGCCAATCGGGCGCGCACGCCATGCTGCAAAAGCCGGTCCCCATCGCGAAACTGCTGGAAGCCCTCCACGAGGTCCTGGCGCAACGGGCAGCCCGCCGCCGGCAAGATCAGAAGTAAGTCGTCATCAGTTCCCTCGCCCAGCCAGGTTCTCGCACCGTGCTTCTCGCGGGAAGAAACTCCGCCATGACCGGCTTCAGGTCGAGCACCGGCGAGCCGTCGAAGGCATCCAGGCCGCGCACGCGCAGCGTCGGGCCGTTGACCCCGAGCAGTTCGCAGATGGTGGCGCCGATGCGGTTCGGGCGCACCCGGCCGCGCTGGGCGAAGATTCCCACCTTGGGCCAGCGGGGATTGTTGCGGGGATGTCGCTGTGTGGTGACGATCTCGTCGTCTTTGAGTTTGTCGAAGTAGAAGAGGACTTCCACATGGGAAAACTCTTCCAATCCGGCCAGAGAGGAAGCATCGAACTGGGCGGGATCGAGGTGAATTTCGGATTCAACTTCGCCCCAACGGTCGTCACGGCTGGATGCGATGGGAGAAACCACACGGCCGATAGCAGCGAGTTCAATCTTGCTCATGCAGGAATTATGCGCGCGAGGCAAGCGCGAGGCTCTGGAGATTTCGGTCGAGCAGGGATTCCTTCCCTCCCGCTCCCTTCGGCTACACCGTCGTCGCGTGAGCTCACGATGACAGACAACTGCGAACTGACGACTGGCAATGGGCGACCGCCAACTGACGGCTGCCTACGGCATCTTCACCATGTACTTGCCGCAGTCCTCGAACAAAGACAGCACCTTGGTCAGGCCGAGAAGTTCGCGCACGTTCTTGCTGAGGTTGATCAACTGCAGGGGACAATTGGCGCCGCGGCAGGAGACGTAAACGCTGACCACCGCACCCAGGCCGCTGGAATCCATGTGTTCCAACTCGGTGAGGTCGAGGATGATGCGCTGGCTCTCGGGGATGAGATCCTTCACGTGCTGCTTGAACGTCTCGCAGGACTGATGCTTCAGGCGGCCGCTGCAGCGGATGGTGGTCACCTCGTTCTTGGTGACCGTCTGCATGCGAAACGCCCGCGCCTGCGGCTCGCTCGGAGATCCGCCCATATTGCCCACCTGTCGGTTGAAGTGGGCGCGATTGTACAACCGCTTCAACTGTAAGGCGAGTAGTTATATACGGAGCTTTCCAGTTCCGTTTCCGTAACCACCGGAAGTTCAATGGCCCCTTCCAGGGGCAGGGCGTCGAGGGGCAACTGCTCCCGCCACAGGCTGAAACGCAGGCGCAAGGTGGATCCCAGCCCGGCCTGCAGCAGGCGCAGCGGCAGCTTGGTTTCGAAGTTGCGGAAGGCGCTGAGCTTAAGGTCGCCCTGGTCGAATTCGCCCTTGCCGTCAGGGCCGACCTCCTGGGAGGCGAGGACCCGCTCGCCTTCCACTAGGCGCCAGGTAGCCAGCTTTCCGGCCTCGATGCGCGCGTGCAAGGCAAAGGTACGCAACGGCGGCGCCGGCCCGGTGACTCGCGCCTCCCCGTGCGTACCGGCCATGACGTCGCACGAAAGCACCGCGTCAAACGGCTCCTCGGGGATGGCGCCGATGAAATCCACGCGCGCGAACAGGTGCGTCTCGTTGATGCCGGCATAGAACGCGTCCAGCAGGAAGACCTTGCCGTGCATGGCGCCGGCGTGGCGGTCCGCGGTGTAGGTGGCCGCCCCCATCCAGTCGAAGTAGCGCACAAAGCTGGTGCCCACGTGGGGATGGATGAACGCGGTCTGCTGGGTGAAGGTGGGGCGCGCCTGCGAGGCGGCGATAGGCTGCGCCAGGGAGATCGGCGGCGCCGCTCCCAGCGTCTGGTACACGTTCGACAAGTGGGTGCGGTAGAGCTCGTCAAAGTCGCGATCGTTGGCGGTGTGGTGCTCCGGCCCGTACCACCAGTTCCAGTCGGAGCCTTCGGCGATCAGCAGCTCCTCGAAGGCGAGGGCGCGGCGCTCCTCGGTCGCGGCCGGAGCCGCACGATCGTAAAAGTCGCGAGCCGCAGCCAGGGCCTCCCACGAGCGATTGTCCTCCGGCGCTCCGATCCAGACGTTGAAATTGGAATTGATCCACGACCCCGGCGCCAGGCGCGGAAGCCGGGCCGGCTGCGGATGGCGATCGAGCGCCTCGCTGACGGTCAGCGCGTCGATCACCGGATCGCGCTGCAAGGCGTCGTAGAGGCGGCGCAGGAACTCGCGCCCGGAGTGGGGATAAAACTCCCAGGCATTTTCGCCGTCGAGGATCACAGGCACCAGGGCGTCCTTGCCGCTCTTGAGCACCGGCTGCGCCGATTCTTTGAGGTTGTGCACAAAGTGCGCGGCTGCATCGGCGGCGTTCATGCCCGAATAGACAAAGCCGATCAGGTCGGAGAGCGAGCGGTCGCGGAACAGCAGGCGCATCTCCGCCCCGTCCTGCTGCCACAGGTAGGGGCTGTAGAGCATAGCCGCGGCGTTGGCTGAAAGCCGGCCGCGCCCGTCGCGGTCGAGATGAATTCCCAGACTGCGCGCCAGAATGCCCTCGTCGGTCGCCATCCACTTGAGGCCCAACTGGTGGCCAATGCCCAGGACCGGGTCGGCGACGCTGCCCTCCGAGGGCCACGCTCCCTGCGGGCGGCGACCGAAAATCTCCTGATGCAGGTCGAGCCCGCGCTCCAGCTGGGTGCGCGCGTCGCCCGGGTAGCGGAAGCGCACCGCCGGCAACGTCAGGCCCGGCGAACTCACCGCGCCCAGGTCGGAGTCGCACAACAGAGGCAGGATCGGATGGTAAAAGGGCGAAGTAGAGATCTCGATCGAGCCGCGCTTAGCGGCCGCAGCATAAGCGGGGATGACCGTGCTGACGATCTCCCGCTGCTTCTCGGTCACAAAGCGCTGGTCGTCGAGCGAGTAATTGCGGGCCTTCCGCACCAGCGCCGCGACCTCCGGCTGTTGCAGGAAAAACTCGTCAAACCAGGCCAACTGCGAGAGCACCTGCAGGTCGGTGTAGTCCTGCTGATCGAAGAAGCGCTCGGCGCGGTCGGAGCGCTGCCCGGCCCCGGTGAAGCGCTCCCACAGCTCGCGGTAGCGGGGATAGCGGCCGATCATCTGCGTGATGTTGGCCTGGAAGAGGTAGTCGAGGGCGAAGCGCCGCTCCTGCTGGCTCAGGTCCGCCGCCGGCTTGGAAGCAATCTCCAGCCAGGGATCGTGCGCGGTGCCGGAGACGTAATCCTGGATCTGCGCCAGCAGCGAGGGAACGAGGTTGAAGGTCTGGTGGACGTCGGGGAATTCGTCCAGCAGCTTCACCATGCCGTAATAGTCCTTCAGGGCGTGCATGCGGACCCAGGGCAGGCGGTAGCGGCCGCTGACCAGGTCCTTGTAGAACGGCTGGTGCATGTGCCAGAGAAAGACGAGATGAATCTTGGCCATGGCGAAAAGGGATAGTGTAAATGGTGGGAGTGTGTTCGTGTGCTGGTGTGAGAGTGTGTTGTGTTCGGGCTGGTGTTCGCAGGAGGAAAAGATGAGCGTCAAGAAACTCAAGCAGCAGTACTTGGACAAAGCAATTGCCGAATACGAATACTCCTGGGCGCCTGAGTATGAGAAGAAAACTATGACGCAGCGCGCGACGCGTAAAGGAACGTTGGATTTCGAATACGACGATGCCGACCGCGATGTCGACGTCACGCCCAACGGCGCCTGGGTCAAGTGCCGCGTTTGGATACCGAAAGCCTGGGTCGACAAGTAAACTGGGTCGACAAGTAAAAAGGCGCTGGCTCTCAGGCACGTACACACTCTGACAGCAACACACGAACACCTTGTCTTTTGCTAGACTTTCCGCAGGTTCTCGCAGCGCATGAGGATCCTGACTCGCTACATCCTGCGCGAGGTGACGTCGCACGCCCTGATCGGCGCGGCGGTGTTCACCTTCGTGGTCTTCATGCGCGACCTGGGACGGCTGCTGGAGCTGGTGGTGCGCAACAGCGCTCCCCTGCCCAGCGTGGCCGAGATTTTCTTTTTCACGCTGCCGACCGCGCTGACTGTCACCATCCCCATGGGGGTGCTGGTCGGCATCCTTATCGGGCTCAGC
>DASUBK010000185.1:0-7900 GCA_035763305.1 Terriglobales bacterium
GTTCGCGGAAGATGAAGTAGTCCTCGGGAGCGATGCCGCGGACGCTGGGATCGAGGGCGAGCGGTGCGATCTCGACGCTGACCAACTGCTCGGGGTGAGGATACGGAAGCGGCTTGAGCAGGACGCCGTCGAGCACGCTGAAGATGGCGGCGTTGGCGCCGATGCCGATGGCGAGCGTGAGTACGGCGACGATGGCGAAGGCCGGAGATTTGCGCAGCATGCGCAAGGCGTAGCGCGTGTCCTGCAGCAGGACTTCCCAGGCGGAAAGGCCGCGGGCGTCGCGACACTCTTCCCTCACCTGCTCCAGCCCACCAAGAGCGAGCCGGGCGCGGCGCAGAGCTTCTTCAGGCGGCAGGCCGGAGCGGCGATATTTCTCCGCCTCCTGCTCGAGGTGGAAGCGCAGCTCGTCGTCCAACTCCTCTTCCGTCCGTTGGCGAAGGAAGAGGGAGCGCAGGCGAAGGCGGAGGTCATCGAGCATGCGGCACCTCCCTTACGCGGTTTCCAGCACCTGGGCGACGGCGACGGTCAGCTTCTCCCAGGCTTCCTTTTCGACCTCGAGCTGGCGACGTCCGGATTTGGTCAGCTCGTAGTACTTGGCGCGGCGGTTGTTGTCGGAGGTGCCCCAGCGGGCCTTGATCCAGCCGCGGCGCTCCAGGCGGTGCAGCGCGGGATAGAGGGACCCCTGCTGAATGCGGAGCACGTCGCTGGAGACCTGCTGCACGCGCTCGGAGATGGCCCAGCCGTGCTGCGGTCCGAGGGAAAGAGTGCGCAGGATGAGGAGATCGAGAGTGCCCTGGGGAAGATCGAGACGGGAAGACGCCATGCAGTCCCCTTTCGCTTCGACAAGAGAGTATCGCAGTTCTTGTCGAAGCGCAAGGGGGCGTGGTTGTGCCGTCCGGCTGGAAGCCGGACTCGGCCGTCTGATGCGTCGCTCACCCCGGCACTGCCGTGCCGGGCTATCCTATTTCGCCCCTGCGGGGCTGATCACGCGGACCAAGCGAAAATGTGGCACAACCGCCCACGGCTGTGTGACGCGCCAAGCCACCCGCGCCAAATGACCAGCACGCGCACCCAGGGTCACGGAGTTCGGGTGCTTCGATGAATAGCGCGGAACTACAGCAGCGTTTGCCGCTACGGTGACCGAAAGGTGCCGAAACAGCAGCCGCGCAGTTATCGGGAAGAAGGTGCAGAGTCCCGGGACGGCACAGCTCTCAAGCACTCACTACAGCCCAGCTCCACCAGTGCCCGATCTTTTCTATTCCCTGGGGGCGCGGATGCCGGCGCCGGGCGCGGCGCCGTCCACGAATCTACCTTGGCTCACCACGGGCGTGCCGCCGACCAGGACGTAACGCATGCCCTCCGAGTACTGCGCCGGGTTATCGAAGGTGGCCTTGTCAATCACCCGCTCGGGATCGAAGACGGTGAGGTCGGCCACCGCCCCGACGCCGATCCGGCCGCGCTCTTTCATCATCGCTGCACGCGGGGCAAGACGCTCCGCGGGCATGATGGTCATCTTGCGCAGCGCATCCATCAGGGTGAGCGCATGCTGCTGGCGCACGTAGTAGCCGAGCACGCGGGCATAGGTGCCGGCGCCGCGCGGGTGGCCCTTGCCGTTGGTGATCATGCCATCGCTGGCGATCATGGTCAGCGGGCTGGAGACGGCGAGCAGGGCGATGTCGGGCGGGATCTCGTGAATCACCACCATGCCGCCCTGCTTGCGGTACTGGTTGAAGGTTTGCTCGGTGAGGCGCTCGCCGGTTGCGGCCCACTGCAGGTCGTGATACGAGATCCCCTGAATTTCCTGCCAGCCGGGATTGAAGATGGCCGAGGCGAGGTCGGTCATGGCGGCGGTGTAGGGATAGCACTCGGTAGTGACGTCGAGGCCGCGCTTCTGCGCGTCGCCGATGGCGTGCAGCAGGTCACCGGTGGAGCGCAGGCCGCTGCTGGAGATGTGCACCACGTGCAGCGGCGCGCCGCTGATGGCGGAGTCGGCGATCACCTCCTGGACCGCCGCCAAACCGCTGTCGGGTTCCTTGGCGCCGCCGAAGCGCACGTGCACGAAGGCCGTGGCGTGATGGCGCGCGGCCACGCGGAACATTTCGAGAATTTCTTCGTGGGACGCGGCCGGGGTGTAGGCCACGCCGAAGCCGACGCCCAGCGCGCCCGCCTTCAGGCCGCGCTCGAGGATCTCCTGCATGGCGGCGATCTGCTGCGGCGAGGCGACGTCGTTCATGGCGTGATCGTGGGGGAGGAACGTGCTGGAGTCGTGCATGACCGCGTCGCGCGCGGGGATGTGGCCGACGGTGGCGCCGTAGTTGATGAGCGCTTTTCCCTGGCGCGCGGCGTACCAGGCGTCCACGTCGCCGACGCCGACTTCGAGTTCCAGCGCGGTGGTCACGCCGTCCATCGCCTTGAAGCGGTAGTTCTCGGCGTCCTGGCCGTGGGAGTGGAGATCGATGAAGCCGGGCGCCACGACCAGGCCTGCGGCGTCGATGGTGCGGGCGCCGGTGAGCGGCTGGCCGGTGATGATCGCGATCTTGCCTTGGTTAATGCCGACGTTGGCGACCTTGTCGGTGTTGGTGGCGGGATCCATGACGCGGCCGTGGAGAATGACCAGGTCGTAGCTTTGCGGCTGCGCCAACACGGCGGCGGCGGCGAGCAGGACGAACAACAGCAATTTGGCTTTCATGGAGGCAGAGATTTAACCACAGAGGCCACAGAGGACACGGAGCTTTTTTGCGACGCTCACTCCTGGTAAATCTTCCGGCCACCGGTCATCCCGAGCGCTCGGGATGACAGGTTGTTGTTTCGATGACAAGTCTCACTTCTGTTCAGAGACGCTGGCTACCTCGTGCGGTAAAGATCAATCATCATGCGCGCGATGATGGCGTCCCACAAATAGTTTTTGGGCGAGTTGAGCTGCGTGTAGTCGGGGCTGAAGGACTCCCAGAAGCGGTGGTTGGACTTGAGTTGGAAGAGCACGCCGTCCATGGCGTGCTGGGCGACGCGCTCGGCGTCGCCGCGGTAGCCGTAATCCTCCAGGCCGCGCATCACCATGTAGTCCCACAGCAGCCACACCGCGCCGTTCCACTGGCAGCAGCGGGTGATGTAGGGATCGAAATACGGATCGTTGGCGGCCAGCGTGGGCATGCCGAAGCGGCGATTGAAGCTGGCGGGATTGGCCGCCTCTTTTCGCAGCTGCGCCGCCTGCTCCCTGGTCGCGATCCCCGCCCACAGCGGCAGGAAGCCGATGATCTCTTTGCGGCGAACGTCAATTCCCTGCTTGCTGACGAAGCTGCCGGAGTCGCGCGCCAGGTTGTAGAAGAAACTGGTTTGCGGGTCCCACATACGCGTGCGGACGAGCGCGGCGAGGCGGTCGGCGGTCGCGTCCCACTTGCGCGCGTCGTCGGCGCGGCCCAGTTCGCGGGCTTCAAGGGCGAGGGAGCGGGTCTCCTTGACCATCATCGTGGTCAGGTCGAGTGACTTCACTTTTTTGGGCGAGGTGTCATCGCCCCCGAAGAGCGTCCACACGGCGTCCAGCGAATCGCGCACATTTTCCAGCATGGCGTTGGCGCCCCACTCCAGGAATCCGTCACCGTCTTTTTCATGCGTCTTCAGGAACCAGTCGGCCAGCTTGCTGCCGGCGTCGTACGCCTGCTGGAGAAACGGGCGATCGTGCGAGACTTGATAGATCTCCCAGTTGGTCCAGTTGAAGAAGGGCGCCGAACTGGTGTTCTCGCCGTCGAGGGGAAAGGTCTTGTCCACGAACGGCCCGACGCGGTAGCCCATGTAGCCGTCGGGGTGCTGGCGCTCGATGAACACGCGCTGCGAGTCCTCCGCCGAGCGGGCGTCCATGTAGGCGTAGGCCTGCATGGTGATGGACTCGTGAAAGACCTGGCCGTCGTGTCCCCAGCTCCAGGTGGGCTCGCGGGAGAAGACGTAGTAGTTGAAGTGGGCGTCGCCCTCGGGCGGCATCATCTGCTGGCGCACCAGGTTGAAGGCGCTCCAGTAGGCGAGTTCCCAATCCTGGTTGGGGAACTTGATGTCGCGGGGGATGTCGCGGTACTGCGCCTCGGATTCCGCAATCAGCGGCTCCAGCGGCTCGCCGAACAAGCGCATGACATCGCCCAGCAAGGACCTCTGATCGTGAAATGCCTGCGTGGCGCGCACCAGGCGGAACTCGGCGCTTTGGCCCCTCTCGAGCTTCAGCGTCCTGCCGAGCGCGAAGCTGCGCGCGTCGGCAGGGATTTTGTTGTCCAGCGCTGCATTCGCGGCGATCGCATGAGTGATGTCGCCCTCGGCAGCCGTCGAGCCGCCGAAGGTATCGGCCGGCGTGCTTATGCTGAAGATATCGCGATACTCGGGATCGTACTGCGGAAGCGCCACCTCCATTTTGGTTTTGACGTCTTCCGTGTGGCTGAAAGCGACGGTTTGTCCGCCCGCGCCGCTCACCTCGCCGATCGGCTCTGCGTTGCGGTAGCACGCGTAAGCCGTGACCTGCTGCGCGGTGTCCGCACGATTGCGAACCTGCACCCGCAGCAAGGCCAGCTTCGAGCTGTACACCACGAAGAACTCGTGCACCTCGATGGTAGTGAACGGCCAGTACTCCAACTCCACCATGTCGGTGTAGGAGCGGTGAATCACGGGAGGCTTGTAGTAATCGCGCACGGCGAGCGCGGTGACGCTGTGCTTGGCGTCGGTGCCCAGACGCCACACAATCGAAAATTCGCCGGCGGTGTCGGTTTCGTAGGTGACCGGCTTTTCCGGCGAGTCGTAGTTGAGGTGGTAGGCCTCGTCGATGAAGTACTCCGAGCGGCTCAGCGGCGCGGCGTAGGTGGTATAGAGAGGAGCGTGCGGGCCGGCGTTGAGATGCGCGAGAAACAGATCGGAGGAGGGCTTTCGGCTATCGGCGCTCGGCGGTCGGGTTTCGGCGGTCGGCTTCCGGGGACTTGCGCTTGGCCGCTGAGCGAATGCTCCCGCGGAGAGACACACCGCAACCAGCGCGACTGCCAGCATCACCGTGGAAGCGCGGGGCTTCAGCCCCGCGAATACGCCCGTGAGAAAGACGAGGGCTTTAGCCTCTGGGGAAGGTACCGCAGCGGCTAAAGCCGCTTCCCTTCCGCCCTGATATGCAGGGCTAAAGCCCTGCTTCACCCTGTACGTGCGCAATGTTTCCTCCACACAGCCGAAGCCAGCTGTGCTCACACCATGCTTACCCACATCTGCCCTGAAGGGCAGATGTGGGGCACCATCATCCATCATTCAGTACTTCACCTGAATTTCGCGCTCGACGTAGCCGTTGCCTTCGAAGGGAATCGAAAGCTCGAAGCCGGCGGCGGTTTTGCGCACCGAAATGCCTTCGGGCGCGGTCAGCTTGGGCTGTGTGGTCGCGATGCCGAGCGTGTACGTCCGGCCGCCGATGCCGGCGAGGCGCAGGCGCAGGCCGTTGCGCGTGGGCAGCATGCCGGCGTAGAGAATCTTCAGCGACTCGGTGCGAGCGCCGGGCTGAGGCAAGGCATCAGGAGGGATCAGCGCCGCGCCGCCCTCGTACTCGACGACAACGTCTGCCTTCCCTTTCAGATCGAAGTAGCCGGCGATGAACTGGGCGCCGTTTTCGTAGGGCGACGAGTAGTCCTCCCACGGCTGGCCGTTGATCGTGACCTTCTTCACCGCCGCGCCGAGGGGCAGTTGCGGAGCAAAATCGATGACCATCGTCTTCGGCGAATCGGATTCCAGCGCGATCTCCAGCCGTCCCGGCTGCTGCTTGATCTCGCCGTTCAGGTGAGCGCTGCCCACAACGTAATTGGAAAACTTCGCTCCCGGCCAGGTCGGCGGCAGCGCGGGATGGACGGCGACCACGGACGCATCGCGCTCCATGCCGTAGCCGATGCCCTCCACGCGCAGGCCGAACAAACCGCGCACGACCGGAATCAGCACACCCACCGACGAGAACAACTGGTGCGCCACCGAGCGCTCGCCGGGCAGGAAAAAATCGCCGTTCATGTGCTCGGGCATGTAGCCCGGCGACTGGATGCCGGTGAGGTTTGCGGTCTGGCGCAAGGTCGCATACGCCTGCGCCGCGCCGCCGCGCAGGTACTGCGCCCAGTTGACGAAGGTGTTCATGTACGGCCAGGCAGTCCCGTTGTTGTAGCTGACGGGATCGTAAAGCGAGTCTTTATTCGACAAGCCGCGCGTGCCCCAGTCGGTCATCATGTCGGGCTTGTTGAAGGTGACCACCTGGTCGCCGCCGTCGCCGGGCGAGAATTGCGGGTTGAGCGTGATCAGCACCGCCGGCCAGTTGCCGATCATGTTGGCCTGCTGCCCCTGGTCGGTGAGGCCGAACACGAAGTTGCTGTCCTTCACCCACCACTGGGTCTCCAGCGAGTTGCGCGCCTTGGACAAGCGCTGGGTGACGTCGGTTACCAGGGCGCGGTCGTTCATGTCGCCGGCCATGGTGCGCATGCCGTCGAGGCCGGCGGTCCAGAAGCCCTCGAGGTAAACATCCTTGACCACCTTGCCGCGCAGCGCGCCGACCTCGATGGCGCCCAGGCCGGCCTTGGTGTTGTTCATCAGCCCGTCGGGATCGGTGGTCGAGACGCACCATTGATACGCTTTCTTCGCCGAATCCCAGAACTCCTGCAGGAAAGCGCGGTCGCCGGTGCGCCGCCAGTACTCGGCCACGCTGTACAGGTACATGGGCGTGGTGTCGGCGTGCATGTAGGCGAAGTGGAACTTGCCGAACCAGTCCACCAGGTCCACGCTCTGCGGCATCTCGTGGGTGATCTTGCCATCCTGGCGCTGGTGGGCTTTCAGGAAGCGGAGTTCCTGCAGAGCGCCGGTGAGGTCGCCGTAATCTTCCTGCACCCAGGTGGCGAGCAAGCCGTCGCCCCCGAACCACCAGGCGAAGCCGGGACGCTGCCCGCCGAACGACGGCCCGTAGCCGGCCACCATGCCGCAGCCGGCGTCGGGACCGCTTCCGATACCTTTGGTGACCGAGGTCGGCGTGCACACCCAGCCGTCATCCATCGCCACCTTCGCCCAGTCGTAGGCGCGATTCAGCAGCCGGTCGGGAGTCTCAATCTTGGTGGTGCGGGCGAGGAAGTCGCGCTCGTAGTTGGCCTTCTGCGCGTACAGTTCCTGCAGTTGCGGAAGCAGGCGGCCGTAGGTTTCGCGCGCGGCTTTTTCGCCGCTCATGTCGAGGGTCATCAGCAGAGGCACCGGGCCGCGCCGCGCCTGCTCCGGAGTCACTTGCAACTCGAGCACGGATTCGCCGCCGGAGAGTTGGTGATCGATGAAGACCGTCGAGCCCGCGACCGCCGGCGAGCCGACGACAGCCGCGTGCTGCTCCAGCGCATCGTAGAAGGCAAAGCTGTTGTCCTGCCAGCCGCTGTGCACCCCGCCGAACGAGGCCGGCCACATGGGTTGGAAGTCGGGAGTAAATTTCGCCGTGATGCCCAGCGGCTTGGCGGAATCCACTTCGAAAAAGACCACCACCGCCGGCTCCTGCATGGGAATCCAGACGGTCTCGCGCACGGTGAATTTGGGATGCGAGTAGACCAGCGTGGTGGATTCGGGGCGGGTGATGACCTGCTGCAGCGCCGTCTCGCCCTTCACCGCCTCGACCGAGCCCTCGGGGTGAAACTCGAGGTGAAAGCCGTGCAGCAGCTTGATGGGCCAGATCCAGGCCTCGAAGGAGCCGTCCTGGCGTCCGAACACGGCGGCGCGGCGGCCGGTGGCGTCGAAATACTTGATCGGCATGGCGGGCGAGCGCCATTCGAGACCGCTGCCGGGCAGCGTGGTTTGCGCCAGCAGGGGCGCGGCGAGCAGGAGCAGGGCGATGCGAGCGATGGCTTTCATGGGAACGCAACAATCTAACAGGATTTCAGATTCAAGATTTCAG
>DASUBK010000186.1:0-3481 GCA_035763305.1 Terriglobales bacterium
GCCCTCGCGTGCGTCTGTATGTCTGATGGTGCGCGCATCCCAGGCCAGGCTGCTAGCCAAGTCAATGAAACCTAGCAGCGGAGCACCTGAAGGGAACAGGTAGGCCCCGGCGCTAGGGAACAGGTAGGCCCCGGGCCCTCGCCGGGGCGGTGCGTGGAATTTCCCCCAAAACGACGATGCTGCGGGCGCCCTCGCCCGCAGCTCCAATCACCAGATCCTCAGATCGCCGGATGGCCAGATAATCAGTGTCTTTCCAGCTTGGGCGGCCCGTCGTTGGGCTTGTCCCGCCGCCGCAGCGTCGGCCGCGGCGCGCCCTGCGAGGCGTTCATGCGATGAGCGTTTTGCAACTCCGCCAGCCGCGCCTTGACCCGCTCGAACTCGCTGGTATCCACGATGTACTGCTGCTTGGGCGGCAGGTACTTCGCAATCTCCTCCTGCGCCCGCTTGATTCGCTCCCCCGTCATCGGATGGGTGGCGAACGTCTTGGCCAGGAACGATTGCTTCCTTTTCTCCCCCGCCTTGATCGTCTCGAAGAAGCGCACGAATTCCTGCGGGTCGTAGCCGGTGGCATACGCATACTCCAGCCCCAGCAAATCGGCCTCCCGCTCCATGTCGCGGCTGAACTTCATGTAACCCATGGGAATCGCCAGGCCCATCGCCTCGCGCACCGCATAGCCGATCGGTCCGCCCACGAAGATCAGCGGGATCGACGCCAGGTTCAGAATCTGCGACTTGGTCTCGTTCTTGGTGGCGTGCCGCGCGGCCACGTGCGCGATCTCGTGCGCCATCACCCCCGCCAGTTCGGCCTCGTTGTCCGCCGCCAGGATCAGTCCCGAGTTCACGTAAAAATACCCGCCCGGCAGCGCGAAGGCGTTCACCTCGTCGGAATCGATCACCTTGATGACGAACGGCACTTTCGCGTCGGAGTTGCGCACCAGGTTCTGCCCCACCCGGTTGACGTACTCGGTAATGGCCGGATCGGTGATCAGATGGGAATCGCTCTCCACCTCGCCCGCCAGCTCCTTCCCCAGCGCCTGCTCGCGCTCCAGCGAGAAGAAGTCCAGCCCGCCGCCCACGCCGCGATCGCCGATCTTGCTGACGTCGTACTTCGCGGCGATCTTCTTCATTTTTTTGCCCAGCCCGCCCAGCGGAACCGACGGCACCACCATCGCGCCCGCCATCATCTCCGCCGGCCGCGGCAGGGAACTGAGCGGCAGCGCCAGCACCATCGGCGGCGGCGCAATCTCCGTCACGATTCCGATCGCCGCCGGCGCTTCCTCGTCTTCTGTTGGAGCGTGCGCGCCCTCGCGCACGTTGGCGATCGCCGTTGGAGCCTGCGCGCCCTCGCGCACGTTGCTGATCGCTGTTGGAGCGTGCGCGCCCTCGCGCACGTTAGTCGAAGTCTGTACCCCGGCCGCCCCCGGCCCGGCCCCCGCTGCCTCTTGCCTTACCTCGAACGGGATCGCTGCCTGCGGCGGCGCAACCTCCGACCCCGGCTCCGGCACGATTACCGGCCCGCGCCGCTGCGGTGGTACTTCGGGCGCGCACGCCCCCGCCATCCCATCCGGCTGCGGAGCCTTGCCGCACTCTGCCCGGTTCAATTCCTCGACGGTGGACTTCCTCGCCGGCGCCTTCAGCTTGGGCGCGGTGGTGGCGACGTTCTTGCCCGCCTGCTCCTTGCCCGCCTCGACCTGCTGCTGCATCTGCTGCTGGATCGCTGCCTGCTGCTGTTGGATCGCTAACTGCGCCGCCATCGCCGCCGCCTGCGCTTCCGCCGACATCGGCGCCGCCGGTGCCTGCTGCGCCCGCAACGCGCCTGGGATCAGGAGCAGAGAAAGTACGACGCCTAGCGCGCCGGCGCGCCAGGTACTCGTGTCTGATAGCGGAGGATTGATGACTGCGAACTGACAACCGACAACTGGCAACTGGCGACTGGGGACCCGAGGAAACGGCATAACCTTGCTTGGCCCTGTCTCTGGGCTGGTTGGCCCGGACCGCCGGGATGACTGCGGAGTTCCTGCTGCCCGGCTTCTAGCTTAGAAAGGCCGCCCGTTGCCGCTGTTGCCACCTGCCCAGAAAACAAAATGACGAAGTTTCTATTTACTGTTTTCTAAAGATGCCTCCCTCCTCCCCCGCGCCGTCCTTCCACTCACATTGAGTGCAACCCACTCAACTTCCGACTTGACAAGTTTTTACTCGACCCGGTACATTAGCACTCGACAGGAGCGAGTGCTAGCAGCAGCTCTCGCTCCCATCCCGCAGGGCTCTATTCCCAAATTGGTACTCAGCGCAAGTTAGGAAACACAACACTAATTTTTTGGAACCCATTCGTTTGAAAGGAGTTGGACCAGATGGCACAGAAGCTTACTCCGCTGCATGACCGCATCCTTGTCCGTCGCGTGGAAGAGGCGGAGACCACCCGTGGCGGCATCATCATCCCCGACAGCGCCAAGGACAAGCCGCAGGAGGGCGAAGTCATCGCCGTCGGCAAGGGCAAGATCAGCGAGGAAGGCAAAGTTCGTCCCCTGGATGTGAAAGAGGGCGACCGCATTCTCTTCGGCAAGTATTCCGGCACCGAGATTAAGATCGAAGGCGAAGAGTTCATCATCATGCGCGAAGAGGAAGTGCTCGGCATCCTCAGCGGCGCCCGCAAGTCCGCCGACAAGCACGAAAAGGTGCACGCGTAGGAAGAAGCTGTCAGCCTTCAGCCATCAGCCTTCAGCAAGAGGAGCGGTGGCCGGGGGCACAAACCAGCCCGCCGGCGGGATGCCGGCGCTACCAGGAAATCGCGCATAGCCGAGGCGGCTGTGCCACACAAAACGAAATTCGACGAAGGAGCTACAAGCAATGGCTAAGCAAATCGTTCATGGTGAGGAGAGCCGGCAGTCGATTCTGCGCGGCGTCAACCTCCTGGCCGACGCGGTGAAAGTCACCCTCGGCCCCAAGGGACGCAATGTCGTCATCGAAAAGAAATTCGGTTCGCCGACCATCACCAAGGACGGCGTCACCGTGGCCAAGGAAATCGAACTGAAGGAGCCCCTGGAGAACATGGGCGCCCAGATGGTGCGGGAAGTCGCCAGCAAGACCAGCGACGTGGCCGGCGACGGCACCACCACCGCCACCGTGCTGGCGCAGGCGATCTACCGCGAAGGCGTGAAGACGGTCGCGGCCGGCGCCAACCCCATGGCCCTGAAGCGCGGCATCGAGAAGGCCGTCACCGCGGTCTGCGGCTCGCTCGACAACGAAGGCAATCGCAAGCCGGGCGCGCTCGACAAGCTGTCGCAGAACGTCAGCGGCGACATGCAGAAGATCGCCGAAGTGGGCACCATCTCCGCCAACAATGACGAGACCATCGGCAAGATCATCGCCGAGGCGATGAAGAAGGTGGGCCAGGACGGCGTCAGCACCGTGGAAGAGTCGCGCACCATGGAGACGCAGCTGGAAGTGGTCGAGGGCATGCAGTTCGACCGCGGCTACCTGT
>DASUBK010000187.1:0-8544 GCA_035763305.1 Terriglobales bacterium
CATTGCAGGGCGCCTCACAGTACTCGTGCCGCGAACCCCAGATCAGCAACTCCAGCAGGGCCGGCGCCAGGTCAATTCCCTTCTCGGTCAGGCGGTAGTTCACCGCCCGCGCATCTTCGTCGTCGACCTCCGCGGTCACGATTCCTGCCTGTTGCAAGCGCCGCAGGCGGCCGGCCAGGATGTTGGTCGCAATTCCCTCGCCCGACTGCTGGAACTCCTTGAAACGGCGAAAGCCGCGCACCATGAGGTCGCGCACGATCAGCAGCGACCAGCGATCGCCCAACACCTCCAGCGAAGCGCTGACCGGACATCCCGAGCGGTGCTTCGGCCCTTTGGCCACGCCGGGCAGACTACAGATATCACTTGCATTTTGCAAGTCACTATTCAAAGGGGTTGGGATGAACGGGGTTCCTACTGGGCGGGTGCGAGCAGGCGGTGGAGTTCCTCGCGAAACCGGCGCAGCGCCTCCAGTCGCTCCGGCGTGGCTTCGACCATTTCGGACTTGGCCTGGAAGACGTGCCGGCCTTCATGCTCCACCAGTACGCCCATCACTTCCCCCATACGCCAGCCGGGCGTACCCATGATCTGCATACCCTGCGGCGTCGCCTGCAGCAGCGCGATGCACTGGTCGCGAACCACTCCCACAGCGCGGGGAAATCGCTCGAAGGTTTGGATTTCGAAGCCGGAGCTATAGAGGCGGGCGAGCTGTTCGGCGGGATCCATATCAATGCCCAATGCCGAATTCCGATTGCCGAATTCGACATTCGGCACTCTGCATTCGGCATTGCTGGGATTACATCTTGTATCGCCCGAGGTCCTCGTCGCCGAGGTTCTCCAGCCACTTGCGCAGCTCTTCGGCGGAAACGCGCTCGTTGGCCGAACTCTCCCGCTTCGAGGTCTTCAGCACCTCGTCCTCGACGAAGATGGGGCAATCCACGCGCAAAGCGAGGGCCAGCGCGTCCGAGGGGCGCGAATCGATGCTGATGATGCGGCCCTCGCGCTCCAGCCAGATCACGGCGAAGAAGGTGTCTTCGCGCAGCTCGTTGACCACCACCTTATGCACGCGCGCGTCGAGGCCGACCAGCAGGTTCTTGAGCAGGTCGTGCGTCATGGGCCGCGGCGTGGTCACCTTTTCGATCTCCAGCGCGATGGCATTGGCCTCGTAGATCCCCACCCAGATGGGCAAAACCTGGTCGCTGCCGACGTCCTTGAGAATCACGATGGGCATGTTCGTGACCGGATCCATCATCAATCCGCGAATTTTCATTTCCACTTCCATCGTGACTCCTTGCTGCCCCCATGCCGGCCCGGTTCTGGCAGATATGGGCAGCCTTAGCCCGCCAACTCGCCCAGCAAGCTGTTGGCAAACGTCTGTGTGACCCGCACCGGCACGTACTCGCCAATGCGCGGTGTTTTCTCCGCCGGCGCGGTGAAGTTTAGCACCTTATGTTGCGAGGTGCGCCCGATCCATTGTCCCCGCGCCTCGTTCCGCCCTTCCACCATCGCCTCCAGCGTGTGCCCGACGTGCCGCTGGTAATTGGCGACCTGGATTTCCTTCTGCCGGGTCTGCAGGATGGAGAGGCGCAGCGCCTTGTCCTTGTCGGAAATGCTGTCCGGCATGGCCAGCGCCGGCGTGTTCGGGCGCGGCGAGTACTTGAAGGAGAACATGCCGTCGTACTGCACCTCGTCGAGCAGCTTGATCGTCTCTTCGAAGTCCTGCTCGGTCTCGCCCGGGAACCCGACGATGATGTCGGTAGTAATGCTGATGTACCGTTTTGCCGCGCGCATCCAGGAGATTCGTTCCAGGTACTGCTCGCGGGTGTAGAGCCGCTTCATCAGATCGAGCACGCGCGTAGATCCGCTCTGCACCGGCAGGTGCACGTGGTCGCAGAGCGCTGGCACGGCATCAATCGCATCCACGATGTCCTTGCCGAAATCGCGCGGATGCGAGGTGGTGAACCACACCCGCCGCAATCCGCGAATCTCGCCCACCGCGGCTAACAGCTCGGCAAAGCTTTTCTTTACCGATGGATCGCGGTAAGAGTTCACGTTTTGCCCGAGCAGTTGAATTTCCGTGAACCCTTCGTCGGCCATGCGCCGCGCTTCCGCCAGCACGGAGTCCGAGGTGCGGCTGCGCTCCTTGCCGCGGGTGAACGGCACCACGCAGTAGGCGCAGAACTTGTCGCAGCCCTCGATGATGGTGATGTAGCCGCGATGCGGGTTGCTGCGCACCGTGTACTCGGTCTCGAAGGTGAGGTCGGTCTGGCGGTCGTCGAGGCCGGTCACCCGCCGGTTCCCTGCCTCGATCTGCACCAGCATCTGCGGCAGGTTGCGGTAGGACGCCGACCCGCAGACCAGCGACACGTGCGGCGCCTTGTCGAAGATCTTCTCGCCCTCCTGCTGGGCGACGCAGCCCAGCACGGCGAATTTCTTTCCCTGGTCCTGCAGCTTCTTGAAGTCGGCGAGGCGGTGGAAGACCTTCTGCTCGGCCTTATCGCGGATGGAGCAGGTGTTGTAGAAGATCAGATCGGCGGCTTCGACCGTCTCCACCTGGCGGTAGCCCTGCGACACCAGCGTGCCCACGACCTTTTCCGAGTCGTGCACGTTCATCTGGCAGCCGAAGGTCTCGAGGTAAAACGTTTTGCTGGATCCCGAGGACATGCGTGTCCCCAGTATAAACGGCTTTCGCAATGGCACGCAGGCCCATCGACGAGATGGAGCCGGTCGACGTGGAGGCCGGTCGACTTGGAGGCCGGTCGACTTCGACCGGCTGACAGGATTTCTTGTTCGCTGTGTCCTCGAACGTCTATGCTGTCGGCAAGCACGACAACCCATGGAGGATTGAGGATGGCAACGTCTCCCAGCACTCAGGCCCAGCCACGTCCCGAACAGCACCTGATGCAGATGGCATCGGGCTACATGATCACCGCGGCCGTTTACAACGCAGCTAAGCTCGACGTAGCGGGGCAGCTCGTCCAGGGACCGCGCCCGGTCAGCGATCTCGCCCGCCTCACCGGCGCCAACGAAGATGCGCTCTACCGCATCCTGCGCGCGTTGTCCGCCGTGGGCATCTTCGCCGAGCCGCAGCCGCGCACCTTCGCCCTGAATCCGCCCGCGGAAGCGCTGCGCCAGGATGCGCCCAATTCCATGCGCGACATGCTGCTCTGGGTCTGCGACCCCTTCCACTTCCGCGTTTGGGGCGACATGGAGTACTCCCTGCGCACCGGCAAGCCTGCCATCGAGCACGTCACCGGCAAGCCCTGCTTCGAGTACTTCGACTCCGATCCCGAAGAGGCGCGCGTCTTCAACAACGCCATGACCGGCTTCAGCGCCAACATCGTGCCCACCGTGCTCGACGCCTACGATTTCAGCGGCATCGGCACGCTGGTGGACATCGCCGGCGGCCACGGCGCGGTGCTGTGCGAGATCCTCAACGCCTATCCCAAGATGAAGGGCGTGCTCTTCGACCTGCCCAGCGTCATCGACGGCGCCAACTGCCGCCTGTGCGATATCGGGATGCAGGGCCGCTGCGCCACCGTCTCCGGCAGCTTCTTCGACTCAGTACCCGCCGGCGGCGACGCCTACATCATGAAGCACATCATCCACGACTGGGACGATGTGGAAGCCCTCAAGATCCTGCGCAACTGCCACCAGGCGCTGGAAGCCAAGCCGCACGGCAAGCTGCTGCTGATCGAGGGCCTCATCTCTTCTGACCCGGAGAACGTCTTCCCCAAGCTGCTCGACCTGGAGATGCTGCTCTTCCCCGGCGGCCGCGAGCGGACGGAAGAAGAATTCCGCCAGTTGCTGGCCAAGGCCGGCTTCCGCCTGACGCGTGTGGTGCACACGAAATCGCGCTTCGTGGTGCTGGAGTCGGAACCGGCGGCGCACGGCGAAGTGGTCTCCTGGCCGCAGTAGCAGCTTTGAGCCTTGAGCCCTGAGCTATTCGGCTGGCGGGATCAGCTGCACAGACGAGTCATCCCGAGCGCAGCGCGGGATCTGTTTGAGACGACACCACTGCCGTGGCGGACCAAAACACATCCCTCGCTGCGCTCGGGATAACGGGTTTTGAAGGATTTTCCGCGAAGCGCCGAAACTCCCTGGCTCAAAGCTCATGGCTCAAAGCTCATGGCTCAGAGCTCCTTCCCATTCCGCACCATGTCGATGAAGTACTGGTGCACCCGCTTGTCGTCGGACAACTCCGGATGGAACGTGGCGGCCATCGTCTTTCCCTGGCGAATCCACACCGGGTCGTTCCCCTCGCGCGCCAGCACCTCCACGCCCGCTCCCAGTTGCTCGAACCTGGGCGCGCGGATGAAGACCATCTCCAGCGGTTCGCCTCCGACCACGCTGGGCGCGGTGCGAATCGAGCTGTCGATCTGCCGGCCATAGGCATTCCGGCGGATGGTCACGTCCAGCGCGCCCAGCCCGGTCTGCGGAGGGTTCTCCACCTGCCGTGCCAGCAGGATGGCGCCGGCGCAGGTGCCGAAGGTCGGCTTGGCGCGCACGAACTCGCGCAGCTTCTTGACGCCCGCCTCGCCCAGCAGCTTGAGGAAGGTGGTGGACTCCCCGCCGGGTATCACCAGCGCGTCAATGGCGTCGAGTTGCTGCGGTTTGCGCACCAGGACGACCTCCGCGCCCAGCTCCTCCAGCCGCTTGCGGTGGGCGTCGAAATCGCCTTGCAGTGCCAGCACGCCGATGGTCATGCGGTCATTTTAACTGGTGAACTGGCGATCTGATGACCTGGCGATTTTTGGTAGTTTTTAGGACACTGCCCGATTTTTCATTCCGGACGTCTCTTCCGATCGCCAGGTCACCCGTTCGTCAGGTCGCCAGATCACGCTTCCCATTCCCATTGTTGAAGCGCCATTGTTAAACTGACATCTAATTTCCCATGTTCCGAAACCTGAGCCCACTGTTCCCTTACCTGAAGCGGTACTGGCGCGGCTTCTCGCTGGGCACGATCTCGGTGTTCCTGAACAACGGCTTCTGGGTGCTGGTGCCGCTGGTAATCGGCCGCGCCACCAACGACCTCAACACCGGGGTCACTCGCGCCAAGCTGATGCGCTGGGCCCTGCTGCTGCTGGGGGTGGTCGTCGCCAAGGGCATCTTCCAGTTCACCACCCGCTGGGTGCTGATCGGCATCTCGCGCGATATCGAGTACGACCTGCGCAACGACCTCTTCCACCACCTGGAAGAGCTGTCCTACTCGTACTACCAGCGCAACCGCACCGGCGACATCATGGCCCGCGCCACCAACGATCTGAACGCGGTGCGCAACCTGCTCGGGCCGGGCATCATGTACACCGCCAACACGCTGGTGTTCACCGCCTTCGCCCTGATTTTTATGTGGGGAATCAGCGCCAAGCTGACGCTGTACGCCTTCGCGCCGCTGCCCGTGGTCAGCATCGTGGTGCAGTACTTCGGCCGGCGCATTCACGAGCGCTTCGAGCGCATCCAGGCCGGGTTCTCCGACATCTCCGCCCGCGCCCAGGAAAACTTCTCCGGAGCCCGCATCGTGCGCGCCTTCGCCCAGGAGGAGCCGGAGATCGAACTGTTCGAGACTTCCAACCGCGAGTACATCAGCCGCGCCCTAAAGTTGGTCCGCCTGATGGGCATGCTGTGGCCGACGCTGGAGCTGATGCTCGGCCTGGCGGTGGTGCTGGTGCTGTGGCTGGGCGGGCGCGAGGTGCTGCTCGGACACATCAACGTCGGCAACTTCGTCGCCTTCAACATGTACATGGTGCAGCTGACCTGGCCGGTCATCGCGCTGGGCTGGGTGATCAACATCTTCCAGCGCGGCACGGCGTCGATGGCGCGCATCCAGCAGTTGTTCGACGAGAAGCCGGAGGTGCGCGACGAGGCACAGCCGGGGGCGCCAGCCGAGATTCGCGGCGAAATCGAGTTCCGCCATCTGACCTTCGGCTACGCCGAAACCAGCAACGGGCAGGCGAAACAGAACGTGGTTCTAAAGGACGTGAACCTGCGCATTCCCGAGGGCAGCAGCCTGGCGATCGTCGGTCCGACCGGCTCGGGCAAGACTACGCTGGTGAACCTGATTCCGCGCATTTACGACGCGCCGCGCGGCTCCGTCCTGCTCGACGGGCGTCCCATCACCGACTATCCCCTCGCGGAACTGCGCCGCAACATCGGCTTCGTGCCCCAGGAGACGTTTCTGTTCAGCGACACCGTCCGCGGCAATATCGCCTTCGGCGCCGAGCACGCCACCGACGAGAACGTGCGCCGCGCCGCCGCCGGCGCCAACATCGCCGCCGACATCGAGAGCTTCCCGGAGGGCTACAACACCACCGTCGGCGAGCGCGGCATTACCTTATCCGGCGGGCAGAAGCAGCGCAGCGCCATCGCCCGCGCGCTCATCCGCGATCCCCGCATCCTGGTGCTCGACGACGCCCTCTCCAGCGTCGACACCTACACCGAGGAGCGCATCCTCAACCACCTGCGCCAGGTGATGGAGGGCCGCACCACCATCTTCATCTCCCACCGCGTCTCCACCGTGCGCGCCGCCGACCAGATTGCGGTGCTGCACGACGGCCGCATCGTCGAGTACGGCACCCACGACGAACTCCTCGCCCGCAACGGCTATTACATGGACCTCTACAACAAGCAGTTGCTGGAAGAAGAGTTGGAGACGGTGTAGAGGATCACGTAGGGACAGGCGCCCTCGCCTGTCCGGCGGAGCGGATCACGTAGGGACAGGCGCCCTCGCCTGTCCGGCGGAGCGCAGCTCCGCAGTTCACAGCCTCACCCGCTGGCAGCCTTGTGCTCTTCGCCAAAGAATCGCGCCCGCGAAGTCGCGTTGAGGGGAAACTCCGGGCCGCTGAAGAGCACATCGGGGACGCGCGTCGGATCCTCCGCGATGAGCGGCAGAGCGCGCTTGCGCCGTGCGTCCGCCACCGGACCCAATTTTTGGAACAAGTCGTAGAACCATCCCACCACGGTTCGCACTGCGGTGTAGTGCTTGTCGTGGCGCTGCGCGTACTCATGTCCCGCGGCGTCCCAGTCGCTCCGCGCCAGCAGTTCTTCAGAGAGGACGCGCGCATCGCGGAAGGCCAGCGACAAGCCCTGGCCGCACGACGGATCGCTGGAGGCGGCCGCATCGCCTACCAGCGCCACGCCGTTCTGATAGGGATGTTCCACCCAGACGTCGGCGCACTCAAACGAAGCCAGAGGGCCGTCGGGGCGCGCATCGCCGAAGGGGATCGCGTCGCCTGCCGAGCGTCTGAACATCTCCACGAAGCGAGCTTTGTCGCCGTCGCCCTGGAGCCGGACGCAGTGGAAGGGATGGAATCCGAAATAGGCGCGGGCGCGGCCCGCACCCTGCGGAAACAGCGCCACCACCGAACCGGACTTGAGCCAGTATCCGACGTAGCCAATGCTGGGATCGGCGGTCACGTTGCTCACCCACACCCCGCTGATCAAAGTGGGAATCGTGCCGCGGCGCACCTGGAATCCCAGCTCCGCCCGTTGCCCGGGGTTTCTCCCCGCGCAGAGGGCGACCAGCCGTGCTTCCGCCGTCTCACTCTTCCCTGCTGCCTCGAACGTGACCTTCGGGGCGGGCCCCGGTTCGATGCGCATCACGTTGGCGCCGCGCCGCACCTCCACTCCCGCGTTCTCGGCGGCGGCCAGCAACAACCCCTGCGCCTGCGGATGATAGAAGCACCACATAGGCCGCTGCAGCGGCGTGGTGGCGATCAAATCGCGCTGCGGCGCCGCGGTGCCGTCGATGCACTGCGCGAACCAGCGCGCTTCCTGGGAAATGCCGCGTAGCGGCGCGCCGATGCCGAGAGCTTCGGCGTCGGCCACGCCCCAGGGCAGCAGGCATTCGCCGCGCACGCGATCGCGGAACACTGTTTCCTTTTCCAGCAGCAGCACGCGCGCACCGCCGGCCGCCATCTTCCGCGCCAGCGAGGACCCGGCCACTCCTCCGCCGACCACAATCAGGTCGTACGCCATCTCGCCCCTCCCCGGATGGGGCGGGATTCTAGCCCGAATTTGTGGATTGCCCCAAGGGATTCCGATGTTCGTCAACATCCGGGTCGAGAGCCGGTCGGGGTCGACCGGCCTCCAGCAATCGTTCACGGAGAGCGATTTACTTGTGCTCTTCCCTGGCCTGCTGCGGCAGTTCGCCCTTGTTGAGGTCCTCGATCGCCTGCTTCGCAGTCATCTCCGGCACCGGGCGGAAGTCGCTGCTGCGCTCGTCCTGCTGGATGCGGATGGTCTTGAAGAGCAGCGCCTTGCCGGTGAAATTCAGCACCATGTGGGTGGTTTCCCAGTCGTGGTCCATCACCTGCGACTGCTCGACGATGAATTGCCCGCCCTGATCGAGGTGTCCCAGGATGCCCCAGCCGAAAGTGACATCCTTGAACAGCCTGGCCTCGATCTTCACCAGACGTTTGCCGGGCAGGTTGATCTGCATGGTGCCCTCCATGCCGCGGTAGACCATGGTTTCGCGCGAGGGAGGGTCCCAGTTGGGATTGGGCTTGAAGGTCAGATTCTCCGCCGCGCCTTCCGGCGTCTCCACCGTTC
>DASUBK010000188.1:0-7150 GCA_035763305.1 Terriglobales bacterium
GGCACCTCTTTGTCTTTTCCCGCGGCGACACCACCGGCCCTGCGTACGGCGCGGCGGCTGCGCAGTTATTGGAGTTCGGCCCGGACGGCAAGTTCCTGCGCGAGATCGGTCACCACCTCTACGCCTGGTCCTTCGCGCACACGGTGAAGGTCGATGCGCACGACAACATCTGGGTCACCGACAAGGGCTCGGACATGGTGGTCGAATTTAATCCCCAGGGTCGCGTGACCATGGTTTTCGGGCGCAAGCAGGAGGCCTCCGACGAAGGCACGGAGCCGCTCAAGCATCCCAAGCCGCCGCTGCCGCCGGTGGATGGGATGTTCCGCCAGGTAACCGACATCGCCTGGGACAGCGCGGGCAACAGCTACGTCAGCGACGGCTACATCAACTCGCGCGTCGCCAAGTACGACAAGAATGGCAACTGGGTGAAGTCGTGGGGAGAGCCGGGCGACCAGCCGGGGCAGTTCAACACGCCGCATAGCATCGCGGTGGATGCGCAGGACCACGTGTATGTTGCGGATCGCGGCAATCGCCGCATCCAGGTGTTCGACACCGATGGCAAGTTCCTGCGCGAGATCAAGATTGACGCGCCGGTTCCCGCCGACGCGCGCCCCGCGATCGGCAACCGGCCGACACAGACCACCGGCACCATGGCCCCGGGTGCGCCCTGGGCCATCTGCATCACCCCCGGGCCCAACCAGGTGCTCTACGCCTCCGACGCCTTTCCCGGGCGGATTTACAAGATGACCCTCGACGGAAAGCTGCTGGGGGTTCTGGGCGAGTCCGGCAAACAGCCGGGGCAGTTCGGCTGGGTGCACGAGATCGCCTGCCCCTCGGAAAATGTGTTGTACGTAGGCGAGCTGCTGAATTGGCGGGTGCAGAAGCTGGTGCTACAGCCGGCGAAGTAAAAGCGTACCGCGGATTCAGGAAATACGCGGATCAGGAACGACGAAAAAGTAAAAGATTCAGCCGCGGAATCCGCGGTGGGCGTTCACTTTCCCAGGCCCGCTTGCCGCGCCGATCCCTCGAAGGGGCGGTACTTGGGCTCGACTTTGGGCAGAACGTCGGTCAGGACCCAGCGGATGCGGTCGATCGCCTGCTGCAACTCGCCCGCCTCGCGTGGATTGTCGATGCGACCGATGGAGAACGCCAATCCCTGCAGCGTATTGCGCACCTGGTCGTTGACCTCGTTGAGGGTCTCGATGCGGTGCTGCATCTGCGCCTCCTTCTGCCGCTCGGTGCGCAGAAACATCAGCGAGATCGCGCACGCCAGCAAGCCGGAGAGGGCGTTGGACACGCCCAGAGCCGTCAGCGGTCCATGTTGGCCGAGGACAACCCAGTCCATCACGGCGCCGAAGGCGAACATGATGACGCCGAACAAAAGCGAAAGAAGCCAGGCCATAAGCAGTCCTGCAAATAAAGGTCGGGGGGACCAGTCTAGCTCCCGCCGGATGACCGGCGAAGCAAAAACAGAGTGTCGGTTGAGCCGCGTTTGCTAATTTGGGACGCGCTTTTCGCGGCAGGGGTCAGCGCCGTTCGTCCCAGCGGCCCTCGCGACACGTTACAATAGGCGTTTTGCGCCTCTTCGCTGCGCCCACCGTGACTGCCGACGCCAAACTCGCCGCCCTCGAAGCCGGACTGCGCCGCTTTTCCAGCCTGCTGGTGGCCTACTCCGGCGGCGTGGACTCGGCGTACCTGGCCTACGAAGCCCATCGCATCCTGGGGGAGCGCGCGCTCGCGGTCATCGCCGACTCGCCGTCGCTGGCGCGCCACCAGTTGGCCGACGCGGTCGCCTTCGCCGCCGAGATGGCCATGCCGCTGCGGGTGATCGCCACCTCCGAACTCTCCAATCCCGACTACGCGCGCAACGGCGCCGATCGCTGCTTCTTCTGCAAGGACGAGTTATTCACCGTGATGGAGCAGATTCGCGGCCACGAGGGCTTCGATGCCGTCGCCTATGGCATGAACACCGACGATCGCGGCGACTTTCGCCCCGGCCAGCGCGCCGCGCGCGAACACAATGTGGTGGCGCCGCTCGCCGAAGCCGGGCTGAGCAAGGCCGATGTGCGCGAACTCGCGCATCGTGCCGGATTGCGTCTATGGGAGAAGCCGGCCTCCGCGTGCCTGTCGTCGCGCATCGCGTACGGCCTGCCGGTGACGCCGGAGAACCTGGCCATGGTGGAGCGCGCTGAAGATGCGTTGCGCGTACTGGGGTTTCGCGTTTTTCGCGTTCGCCATCATGGCGACATCGCCCGCGTGGAAATCGCGCGCCAGGAGATGGAGCGGGTGGTGTCCGGCGACCTCGCCTCGCGAATCGCCGCTGAGCTGAAGGCGCTGGGTTTTAAGTTTGTCGCCCTCGATCTGGAGGGCTTCCGCTCCGGCTCGATGAACTCTGTCCTGCCGCTGAGCGAGTTGCGGAATCCGGTCCCCTGAGGAAATGATGCGCATCGCCTATCTCGACTGCTTCTCCGGCATCAGCGGCGACATGCTGCTCGGCGCCCTGGTCCACGCGGGCGTCGATGCCGAACTGTTCCGCCGCGCCGTCGCCGCCCTGGGCGTCGACGCCCGCATCGACGTCGAGACGGTAAACCGCTCCGGCATCTCCTCGACCAAGGTGCACGTGATCACGTCCGAAGGTGAGGAAGATCACGCCCACGCGGTACTCGACCACCAGCACGGTGACGGCCATCACCATCATCACGATCATCACCACCACGATGCTGGAGCGCACGCGCCCTCGCGCGCGACCCAGCCGAGGGTGGCTGTGCCACACCATGGCCGCTCCCTCCACGACATCCGCCACCTGATCGAGCGCGCGGCCCTCGATCCCGCCGCCCAGCGGATCGCCCTGCGCGCGTTTCAACTGCTGGGCGAGGCCGAAGCCAAGATTCACAACATTCCCGTAGAGCGCATCCACTTCCACGAAGTCGGAGCGGTAGACGCGATTGTGGATATCGTCTGTGCCGCAGTGGGATGCGTGTCGCTGGGCGTGGAGCGCTGGACCTGCTCGCCGCTGAACGTCGGCGGCGGCACCGTGCACTGCGCGCACGGTGTATTCCCGGTTCCCGCGCCCGCGGCGGCTGAACTGCTGAAGGGCGCTCCCACTTACAATAGCGGCATCGAGGCGGAACTGGTTACGCCAACCGGCGCCGCGCTGCTGCGCGCTCTGGAAGTGCAATTTGCCGCCCAGCCGCCGCTGCGTGCCGAGCGCATCGGATACGGCGCCGGCTCCCGCGATCTTCCGGGCATCGCCAACGTGGTGCGCATTACCATCGGCGAAGCTGTGGCGCTGAAAACCGGCGCGGCTGATGACATGGAAACCATCGTCGTGCTCGAAACCACCGTCGACGATTGCACGCCGCAGGTGCTGGGCTACGTCGTCGAGCAGGCGCTCGCCGCCGGCGCGCTCGACGCCTTCATCGTTCCGCTACAGATGAAGAAGAGCCGGCCCGGGCAACTGGTGACCGTGCTGTGCCGGCCCGAGATCGCCGACGACATCGCTACCCTGCTGCTGCGCGAGACCACCACGCTGGGCGTGCGCATGAGAAGAGAAGAGCGCCGCTGCCTGCGCCGCGAATTCGAGACCGTGACGACACCGTGGGGCGAGGTGCGGGTCAAGCTCGCTTATCTCGGCGATCAGCTCGCCAACGCCGCGCCCGAATTCGATGATTGTCGCCGTCTCGCCGAGGAGCACGGTGTCGCCCTGAAGAAAATCATGCAGGAGGCCTTGCGCGCGCTGGAGCGCCACCGCGCTTCGGCAAAAATCACCTAGCCGCAGGAAGGAATCACGTAGCCGCAGGCGCCTCGCCTGCGGGAGCTTGACGAGTTTGTCATGGATCAAACTACCGTTCGCCAGCTTCTCGACGATGTCCGCGAGAACCGCGTCTCGCCGGAATCCGCGGCCGACCGCCTGCGCACCCTTCCCTTCGAGGACATCGGCTTTGCCAAGCTCGACCACCATCGCCGCCTTCGTCTCGGGCTGCCGGAGGTGATCTACGCTGCCGGCAAGACGCCCGCGGAAACCGCGGAGATCTTCGCCCGGATGGTGGCCCACGGCGGCAACGTGCTCGCCACTCGCGCGAGCGAAGAGCACGCTGCCGCGGTGCGGGAGCGCGTGCCCGGCGCCGAGTTTCACGCGCGAGGCCGCACCATCTGCCTGATCCAGGACTCGACCGAGAGGGGCAAGGGCGAGATCGCCGTCCTCTGCGCCGGCACCAGCGATCTGGGCCCCGCCGAGGAGGCGGTGGTCACGGCGCGCGTGATGGGCAATCGCGTGCGTCTCTCCGCCGATGTGGGCGTTGCCGGCCTGCACCGCCTGCTGGCGCAAAAAGAATTGCTGGCGACGGCGCGCGTGTTCATCGTCTGCGCCGGGATGGAAGGTGCGCTGCCCAGCGTGGTCGCGGGCCTGGTCGCGGCGCCGGTGATCGCCGTGCCCACCAGCGTGGGCTACGGCGCGTCATTCGAGGGAGTGACCGCGCTGCTGGCGATGATGAACTCCTGCGCGCCCAACGTCACGGTGGTCAACATCGATAACGGCTTCGGCGCGGCGTACGTGGCGTCGATGATCAACCGGCTCTAGGCATCCGCGATTTGCGATGTGTGATTGGTCGGACGCCAACTCCAAAGCGCAAATTACCCATCACCTTCTCTCCGCCCTCATCCTCATCCCATACTTCGGTCGCAGCGTGATCAGCGGTTCCGGTTCCACCTTCTGTTCCGGATCGAGCTGCAGGCGCCACTTCTGCGCGATGGTGGCCAGCACCAGCGTTCCTTCCATCCACGCGAAAGTTTCGCCGATGCACTGCCTGCCTCCGCCGCCGAAGGGAAAGTAGGCGAATTTCGGACGCCGGGCCTTGGCTGCCGCCGTGAAGCGCTCCGGATCGAAGCGCTCCGGCAAGGGAAAATAGCGGTCATCGCGTTGCAGGATGTACTGGCTCATGGCGATGGTCGTCCGTGCCGGAAAGCGGTACGGCCCCAGCTCGAAATCTTCGAGCGCCTGCCGTCCCATGCCCCACGCCGGCGGGTAAAGGCGCATCGCCTCGGCCAGCACCATCTCCGTGTAGTGGAGTCGCGGGTAGTCGTCTGCGGTGGCCTCGCGCCCGGCCAGTACGCCGTCAACTTCCGCGTGCAGTTTCTGCTCCGCGTCCGGGTTTTGCGACAGCAGGTACCACGTCCAGGTCAGCGCGTTGGACACAGTCTCGTAGCCCGCCAGGAAGATGGTAACGACTTCGTCGCGCAGCTGGCGATCTTCGCCGCGCTTGCCGTGCGCACGCAGCATCATGGACAGCAGGTCGTCGGGATCGCGTCGTCCGGCGCGGTGTTCCTCGATCATGCGGGCGACGGCGCGATCGATGCGGGCCCGCGCGCGGCGGAAGGTCGCCACCTTGGGCAGCGGCAGCCGCACCAGTTGTTCCGCCGCCGGCGCCAGCAGCATGAAGTGGTACATGCCCATGATGGTGTTGATGGCCGCCACGATCTCGCGCACCTCGTCTCCCAGGTCGGTGTCGAAGAGCGCGCGGGCGACGACGTTCAGCGTCAGGTACATCATCTCCAGCGAGACGTCGAGGGTGGCTCCGGGAATCCAGGAATCGCGGGTGCGCGCGGCCTCCGCCACCATGACGGCCGCGTAGCTGGGAATGCGTTCGCGGCGGAAGGCGGGATTCGCCGCCTGACGTTGCGCGCGGTGGGCCGCGCCTTCGGCGGTGATCATGCCTTCGCCCAGCAGCAGCTTGGAGCGCTGCACCGTGCGCTCCTTGATGAAGTTGTCGTTCTGCGCCACCAGGATTTCCTGGATGTACTCAGGATCGTTGAGGAAGATGACGTCCTGGCGGCGCACGCGGTAGTGCACCACGTCGCCGTAGTCGCGCACCAGGCGCTGGAAGAATTCGATCGGCTGCACCGGACGACGCGTGCGCAGCACCTTCCATAGCAGGTCGCTCTTCGGCCCCGGCGGGAAGCGGTAGCCGCGTCGCGTGATGATGGTGGGCGCCGGTGTGGCCTTCATCGCAGAGGGTTGCCTTCGGCGACTAGATTAGCAGGCCCGGCCGCCGGTCTTTGGAGTCTCACCGCAAAGCGCGCGAAGGTGCGCGAAGGCTTTCTCCTTTGCGTCCTTTGCGGTGAATTTTGCTCCCTTACGCCGCCCGCGCCATGTCCCCGCGACTGCGCGCAATCTTCACCGCCGCCATGGCCGCGACCGGCACCAGGCCGAGCATCGCCCACTTCCACGCTCCCGAGCCGCCCTCGCGCTGCTCCCAGCCGGCACGGACGTCGCGACCCTCGGACATCGGCTCCATCACCGCACCCGAGCTGTCGCCGACCTCCTCGCGCTGGCTGTAGTGCTCCTTCTTCACCTTCTTGGCCATGCGCTTCTCCAGCAGCGACGGCATGAACTTCCCTGCGACGCTGGCCACCTTGGCCGAGGTGCCCACCATGACCTCCGGTTCCGGCTCGACCGCCAGGCGCACGATGGTCTCGATCACCTGCTGCGGATCGTAGAACGGCTTCGTCGGCTTGACCGGCTTGCCGGTGTAGTTGCCGGCGTGATCGAAGAAGGGCGTGTCGTGCGAGGTGGGCATGATGGTGCACACGTGCACGTTGTCGAAGCCCTCGACCTGCAAGTCCTGGCGTAATGCCATACCCAGTCCGCGCACTGCATGCTTGGCTGCCACGTACGAGCTGTGGAAGGGCGCCGAGCCTTTGCCGAGGTAGGACGACATGTTGATGAGCACGCCGCGCCGCCGCTCGCGAAAGTGCTTGATGGCTTCGTAGCTGCCGACCATGGTGCCGAGCACGTCGGTGCGGATGACCTGCTCGTGCTCTTTCAGCGGCACCTTGTCGAACTCGCCGTAGGTGGCCACGCCAGCGTTGTTGACCCAGACGTCGACGTGCCCGAACTTGTCCAGCGCCTTTTCCGCCAGGCGCTCCACGTCCTCGCGCTGGCTGACGTCGGTCTCGACCGCGAGCGCCTTGGCGCCGCGCGCGCGGCACTCCTCAGCCACTTCCTTCAGCAGGCCCTTGCGGCGCGCCGCCAGGACCAGGCTCGCGCCCTCTTCGGCAAAGCGCAGCGCCGCTCCCCGTCCGAACCCGCTCGACGCTCCCGTGAGCACCACCACCTTATTCCGCAGACTCCGCATTGCTCCTCCTTCGTGAG
>DASUBK010000189.1:0-3805 GCA_035763305.1 Terriglobales bacterium
GGAGTGGTCATCAGCCGCCCGGTTCCGTCGGGCGGAATGGCCAGCGCCTGCTTGTCGCGGATATTGAACGACAGCATGCGGAAGGGCGCGACCTCGGTGGTGCTGTCGAGCCACACCATGTCCTTCCCCACCGGAACCAGCGTGATGACGTGATCGAACTGTGAGGGCGAGGGCACGTCGGGATCGAGCTTGCGGCTGGAATTGATCAACACCGACCAGGGATGCAGGCCGATGGCTTCCGACAATCCCGCCAGCAGCGTGTGCTTGTCCTTGCAGTCGCCGTACTGGTTGGCGAAGACCTCGGCGGCGGAGTGCGGCTGGTAGCGGCCCACGCCAAACGACAGGCTCACGTAGCGGAAGTTCTTGGCGACGTAGTCGTAGAGCGCCTGCAGCTTTTCCAGGTCGGTCTTCTTATCCCTGGTTAATTCCTCGGCCTTGGCCTTCAACTCGGGCGTGACGGCGCGGCGATCCTTCTCCAGCGATTCGTACCACTGACCGACAGCCTCCCAGGTGGCGAAGGTCGTCATCTGCACCGCGGGACGATCTTCTTCGTCCTGCTCACGCTTCTGGCGGCGTTTCTTGCGCTCTTCGGCGGTTTCGGCGATGAGGTGCGAACTGGCCCAGTGGTAGGTGCGGCGGTCGCCGGCATCGGTGATCTTGGGCGGGAACTCGGGTTTGACCTTCAGCTTGACGGTGCGCGCGCGCGGGATGTTGATGTCGAGCTGCTCGTCGAGGACGATGGAGGACTTGTCGAAATCGTACTCGGCCCAAAATTGCCCCGCCGCCAGCGGTGTCTGGACGACAGTGGTGTAGCTGTACTCGAGGGTTTCCCCCGGCCGTAGTCCGGGAACCGTCACGTGCTTCTGGCGGAAGTCGGTGTAAACCGGGGCGACTTGGGCGACGGGCGCGGTGAGGTCCTGAACGGCATCGGGCCCGGCGCTGACCACCGAGCCGTCGGCCTTGATCACGCGCACATAATTCACTTCCACGCGCTCGCTGGCGGAGCTGTAGCCGATCACGATCTGGCCGAGCTGCTCCACGCCGGACTCGGTCTGCACCTTGACGCGGATCTCGGTCTGGCGGCTGCCGGTGCCGTCGTTTTCGAAGCGGTAGGTCGTCTTCAGCTTCTCGATGACGTAGGGCTGGTCGGCGTAGTCGGCCTTCGCAGAAGCTGAGGGCGCCTCGGGCAGCGCAGTTTTGCTGGTCTGTGCGGCGGTGAAGGTGCAGCAGAAGAGGAGGACGACGAGGCCCGTCCGGAGCACTGGGGACTTCATAGGAATAGATGATTATTCCTTAGTAACCAGAGTGGCACAAGTGCTCAGTGGACAGTGGCCGGTGACCCGTGGCCAGTGACCAATGTGTCATGCCGACCCATGGAGGCCGCTATTGTGAGAGCACGCACTGGACCGGGGGGAACCACAAGGTCCCTCGACTCACGCTCCCTCCGCCCTCGCGGTGCTCGGGTGTCGGTTGCGCTCGCTCGGGATGACACCTCGAATCCACTCATCACAGAGCACTGACCACTGGCCACTGCTCACGAAGCACTTTATTCATGCCGCAACGCGACCATGGGATCGACTTTCATGGCGCGCCGGGCTGGGACGTAGCAGGCGAGCAGGGCGACCAGCATGAGCACGCCGGCGACGGCCACAAAGGTGAGAGGGTCGTGCGCGCTGACGCCGAAAAGCTGGTTCGACATCAGGCGGGTCAGCGCCAAGGCGGCGGCGATGCCCGCGGCTGCCCCGGCAACGGCCATGCGAGTGCCGTAGCCAAGCACCAGGTTCAGGATGTCGCGGCGCTGCGCTCCGAGTGCCATACGCACACCAATCTCCTGGGTTCGCTGTCCCACGACATAAGCGATCACGCCGTAGATGCCGATGCACGCCAGCGCCAACGCCAGCGCTGCGAAGATCCCGAGCAGGACCATGGTGAGACGGCGGGCCGCGAGCGAACGGGAGAGGACCTCCTGCATGGTCTGCACGCCCCATACGACCTCGCGCGGATCCACCTGGTTGACCGCGCTACGCACCGCGCCCATGATCGCCGCCGGGTCGCCTTCCGTGCGCAGCACCACCGCCACGCCGTTCGCCGCCAGCGGCATGATCTTCTCCGGCAGTTGCATGAAAGGGTAGAAGAACTGGGCTTCGATGGCGGAGGTGGGATCGGCGCCGGGTCCCCACTGCCGCACGTGACCGACCACGCCGATGATCTCGGCGGGCACGTTGAACTGGGTCAGGTAAACGCGCTGGCCGATGGGGTCCTCGCCGGGGAAGTAGGTGCGGGCGAAGACATCGTCGATATCAATGACCACGGGCGCGTGCTCGTCATCCTGCGGGCTGATGAATCGCCCGCGCTGCAGGGTGATGCCCATCGCCTGCCGGAAGCCCGCTTCGGCGAGATAGAACAATCCTTGCGGCATGTCATTGTCGTTGGCGGGCTTGGGGCGGCCCTCGATCCAGAAGGGCAGGGAGGAATCGTGAATCATGGGGCGCGAGCCCAGGGTGACGGAGACCGCCTGCACGCCGGGAATCGCTTGCAGGGCGTCATCGAAGCGGCGCAGCCGGGCGCGGGTTTCCGCCGAGGTGGTGTTGGGAGTCGCGGGAAGCGAGACGTTGAAGGTGATGGCGTGGTTGGGATCGTAGCCGGGATTGACGCGCCACAACGCCGCCAGCGTGCGCAGCATCAACCCGGCGCCGACCAGCAGAACCAGCGCCAGCGCCACTTCCACCATTACGAAAACTCCCTGCAGGCGATGACGGGCAGCGCTGTAGCCGCGGCCGCCGTCCTGGATCACACGCCACAAGTTCAGGCGGGAGAGTTTGAGAGCGGGCGCCAGTCCGAAGGCGATCGCCGCGACCAGCGACAGCGCCATGGTGAACAGGAGCACGCGCGCATCCATGGCGACTTGGCCGGCGCGAGGCAGGGTGCTGGGCAGCGAGCCGAGCACGGCGCGGGTGGCGAAGGCGGCGAGCGCCAGGCCCAGCGCTCCGCCCAGGCAGCCGATGACCAGGCTTTCGGTTAGAAGTTGGCGAAAGACGCGCGACTGGCGCGCGCCCAGCGCGGCGCGGATGGCGAACTCGCGCCCGCGTCCCATGCCGCGGGCCAGGAGAAGGTTGGCGACGTTGGCGCAGGCGATCAGCAGCAGAAAGCCGACCGCAGCCAGCAGCACGAACAGCAGCGGACGCACGTTGCCGACCTGGTCGTCCTTCATGGAGACGACCTGGATTTGCAGGTTCTTGTCGGCTTGCGGATAAGCGGCGGCGAGATTGCGCGCCAGCGAATCCATCTCCGCCTGCGCCTGGGCGACCGTGGTGCCGGGCTGCAGGCGGCCGATGACGTGCGCGCTGACCGCGATGCGGCGGTCGCGGAACGACGGATCGTTCCACTGCCCGATCGCAGTGTAGAGGTCGGGACTGTTGCCGTAGAAATCGAAAGTGGCCGGCGCCACGCCGACGATGGTGTAGGAAGCGCCGTTCAGGACAATGGGCTTGCCGATCACGTCGGGCGAGGAGCCGAACTTGCGCTTCCACAATCCGCCGCTCAAAAGCACCACGGGAGCGGCGCCCACCTGATCGTCATCGGCGCGAAGATCGCGGCCCAGCACCGGGTTGACGCGCAGGGTGGAGAAGAAGCCTGCGGAAATCATGTAGCCGTCCAGGCGCTCGCCTTCGCCCGAGCCGGTGACGTTGTAGTTTTCGTGGCGATAGATGGCGAGCGAGGAGAAGACCTTATTGTCGCGTTGCCAGTCGAGGAAGTTGGGATAGGAGACGGGCGCGCGATCGAAGCCCGGCGTTTGCCCGTAGAG
>DASUBK010000190.1:0-2203 GCA_035763305.1 Terriglobales bacterium
AGTCCCCGCGCGCCGCTCGCCGCCGCGCTGGGAACGACAACGAAGAACTAAGAACGAACCTTGCGACGCTTCGTTTCATTCCGCGATTTCGACTGGCTGCTGCTCTTCTTCGTGCTGGCCATCTGCGCTCTGGGCGTGGTCGAGATCTACAGCGCCACCTTCGGCACCAAGTTCGCCGGCTCGCACATCAAGCAGGTCTACTGGGTGATGGCCGGCGTGGGCATCATGTTCCTGGTGAGCCTGGTTAATTACCAGGCGCTGCTGGATCGCATTCCCTGGTTCTATCTGGCCTCGATTGCCTCGCTGCTGGCCGTCCTCGCCTTCGGCCGCAAGTATCTCGGCGCGCGGCGCTGGATCCTGCTGCCCGGCGGCAATCACTTCCAGCCTTCGGAGTGGGTCAAACTGGTGCTGATCCTGGCCATGGCCAAGTACTTCGCCGACATCCGCCGCCAGGAGGCGTCCTGGGCGGAGATCATGAAGGCCATGGCGATGGTGGGAGTGCCCATGCTGCTGGTGCTCAAGCAGCCCGACCTGGGCACCTCGCTCACCTACCTGCCCATCGCCATCATGGGACTCTTCCTCGGCGGCATGCGCTGGAAGCAGGCGGCGGTGCTGGTGGTGATCGCCGCCCTGGCCGCCCCAGTCGCGTGGCATTTCCTGAAGCCCTACCAGCGGGAGCGCCTCACCAGTTTCTCCGAGCCCGAGGCCGACTACCACGGCTCCGGCTACCAGGTGATCCAGTCCAAGATCGCCGTCGGCTCCGGGGGAATCTGGGGGAAGGGGCTGCGCCAGGGGTCGCAAACGCAGCAATCGTTCCTGCCCATCCCGCAGACGGACTTCATCTTTGCCGCCTTTGCCGAAGAACACGGTTTCGTGGGCGCAATCGTCGTCCTACTGCTATACTTTATCGTGCTGATGCGGTTGATCCACAACGCTCAGACGGCGCCTGATCGCGCCGGAACGTTTGTGGTGATGGGTGTGGTCGCGGTTTTAACCTTCCACATCCTGGTCAACGTCGGCATGGTAGTCGGCTTTATGCCGGTTACCGGGATCCCGTTGCCGCTGATGAGTTACGGCGGCTCGTCGGTCCTGTTCATGTTTCTGGCGCTGGGGATTGTGATGAATATCCGCATGCGCCGGTTTGTGAACTGAAGCGTGGCCCGCTCTGGTCGCGCGCAGCGCGGCGGGGTGGGGTTAAAACATTTTCCAAAGGCTTTGCAGTGAAGCTCGGGGTTTCTGGCTACTGGCCAAGAACTTCTGGCTATTATCGAGCGCCCTCACGTGACGAGGGCAGTACCGGTCGGATGAGGGACCGGACAGGATTGAGCGGCCGCATCAGGGTGGGAAACGGCCCCCTGGAAGTTTGGCAGCGCGAGCGCGCCATCTTCCCGGGAGCGGCCACAAACTCTCGCTACGGCCTCGCAGGCGTCTCCGCCACGGCGGAGCGCTGGGAGTGCGGAAGATTCCGAAACTGAACTCAAGAATCTCGCTGGCAATTTGCTTCTGCCACCGATCCCGCCTACGGCAACGAGCTCCGGGTGCGCCCTGCTGCGCCTGCCTCGACGGCGACGGGCCCGCGCCTCTGCGTCATCCCTGTCTTCCCTTCTCCAGCCGCTAACGTCCGCCCCCTTTACCGGGACGGAACGGAGCCAGCATGTCGAAAGAACTCTATGTCTCGTCCACGCCACACGAGACCAAGGTTGCCGTAGTCGAAGACGACCAACTCGCCGAAATTTACTTCGAACGCGAAAACGAATACACCCTCGCCGGATCCATCTACAAAGGACGCGTCACCCGCGTGCTGCCGGGCATGCAGTCCGCCTTCGTCAACATCGGACTGGAGCGCGACGCCTTCCTCTACGTCTCCGATTTCTTCGAGATGGAGGACGAGGACGAACAGATCGAACCGGTGAACGTGCGCGCCCACCGCAATGCCGTGGGCGCCTTCCCCGAGCCGCAGCAACCGCGCCCGGAGCAGGACCGCGCTCCTCACAGCGAGGGCGCGCCGGCCATGGAATTTACCGGCGGCTACGACGAGCCCTCCGAGGCCCCCGCCCAAAGCGAAGGCGCGGGCGAAGACGGTGAAGGAGGGGCGCGCCGCTGGCGTGGACGGCGTCGCCGTCGCGGCGGGCGTCGCGGGCGCGGCATGCCCGAAGCCAAGTTCGCCGAGGGTGAGGCGCGCCCCGAGGGCGAAGAACCCTCC
>DASUBK010000191.1:0-6954 GCA_035763305.1 Terriglobales bacterium
CGCCTTCATGGGGCCGAGCGGGTCGGGCAAGACGACCCTGCTCAACCTGCTGGGCGGGCTCGACGTCCCGACGCGCGGCAGCGTAACCGTGGCCGGCGACGAGGTCACGCACATGTCGCGCGGCAAGCTGACCGAATGGCGCGCGCGCCACGTGGGCTTCATTTTCCAGATGTACAACCTCATCCCCGTGCTGACGGCGTTCCAGAACGTCGAACTGCCGCTGCTGCTGACCAAGCTCAGCAAGGCGGAGCGGCGCAAGCACGTGGAGATCGCGCTTTCCATCGTCGGACTGGCGGAGCGCATGCACCACTTCCCGCGGCAACTCTCCGGCGGGCAGGAACAGCGCGTGGCCATCGCGCGCGCCATCGTCGCCGATCCCACGTTCCTGCTGTGCGACGAGCCCACGGGCGACCTGGACCGCAAGAGCGCCGACGAGGTGATGGACCTCATCAAGCGCCTGGTCAAGGAGCACGGGAAGACGGTGCTGATGGTTACGCATGACCCGGTCGTGGCCAGGCAGGCAAACCAGACGCTGCACCTGGAAAAGGGCGTGCTGGTGGAAGCGGGCGAACGCGGTCATGGAGTGATGGGAGGAGGCGCGTCATGAAATTCAGCCGGCTGATCCTCGCCAACCTCTTTCGCAAGAAGGTGCGGCTATTGCTGACCATCGGTTCGTTCGCCGTCGCCCTGTTCCTGTTCGCGTTCCTGGGCGTGGTGGACGACGCCTTCAGCCGCGGCGCGGACGTGGCCGGCGCCGACCGGCTGATGATCATCAATCGTACTTCGATCATCAACACGCTGCCGCTCTCCTATCGCGACCAGATCCTGCGAATTCCGGGCGTGAAATACATCACGCACGACAACTGGTTCGGCGGCGTCTACCAGGATGAAAAGAATTTCTTCCCGCAGTTCGTGATCGATCCGGAGAACCAGCGGCAGGTGTATCCGGAGCTGGTGGTGCCGGACGATCAGTGGAACAACTTTCTCAAGGACCGCAACGGCGCCATTGTCGGCGCGGCGACGATGAAGCGCTTCGGGTGGAAGATCGGCGACCGCGTGCCCATCAAGACCACGCTCTACGGGCTCGCCGGGACGGCATGGGACTTCAACATCGACGGCGTGTACCACGGCAAGGACGCCAAGGCCGACGAAACCCAGTTCTGGTTCCAGTGGGACGCGTTTGAAGAGCGCGTGCCGGAGCGGTTGAAGGGGCAAATCGGCTGGTACATCCTGCGCGTGGACAATCCCGACGACTCGGTGCGGATCGCCAAGGCGATCGACAACATGTTCATGAATTCGCCCAATGAAACCAGAACGCAGACAGAATCGGCGTTCGCGGCCAGCTGGGTGAAGCAGTTCGGCAACATCAAGTTCCTCATCGTGTCGATCGGCACCATCGTGTTCTTCACGCTGCTGCTGGTGACCGGGAACACGATGGCCATTTCGGTGCGCGAGCGCACGCCGGAGTTGGCGATCCTGAAGGCCATCGGATTTTCCGACCGCGCGGTGCTGGGATTCGTGCTGGGCGAGTCGCTGGTGGTGGCGCTCTTCGGCTGCGTGGGCCTTCTGCTGGCGTGGATGGCGATCCCCATCCTCAGCCGGGCCATGGCCGGAATGTTGCCCACGCTGCTGCTGTCTCCCCAAGTGCTGATGTCGGGCGTGATTGCGGCGTTCGCGGTCGGAGTGGCGAGCGCCATTCTGCCCGGGATTGGCGCAATGCGCATGCGCGTGGTGGACGCGCTTCGGAGAGTGTAAGCATGGCGGCGAAACTGATTTTCGGTGTGATCATCACGGTAGCGGCGATTGCGGCGCTGCTGTTGATCCTGCTGGTGGTGGGCGGAATTGTTGCCGGCCTGCTGGCGCCGTTCCTCGGCTCCGTTCCCATCTCCTACAACTTCCGCAGCATTCGCGCGCGCTGGACTTCGACCATCGTCGCCATCCTCGGCATTGCCGGCACGGTGGGCGTGTTCGTGGCGATGCTCTCGCTGGCGCGCGGCTTTCGCGCCACCCTGGTGGCCTCGGGATCGCCCGGGAACGCGCTGGTCATGCGCGCCGGATCGACATCGGAGATGATGGGCGGCATCACTCTCGACTCGGTGCGCATCGCGCAGGATGAGCCGGGTGTGGCGCGCGATGCGTCGGGGCAGGCGCTGGTGACGCAGGAGGTGGTCGGCGTCGTTCCCATGCCGCTGATCAGCACCGGCACGGACGCCAACGTGCAGGTTCGCGGCGTCTCCTCCAATGTCCTGGATATCCGCAAATTCGTGAAGATCACGCAGGGGCGGATGTTCCAGTCCGGCCTGGACGAGCTCGTGGTGGGCAAGAACGCGTCGAAGAGCTACGAAGGGCTCACGCTCGGCAACACGATTAATTTCGGCGGCGGGAAGTGGAAGGTGGTCGGCGTGTTCGACGCCGGCGGCTCCTCGTTCGATTCGGAGGTATGGTGTGACGCGCACATCCTGAACGAGGTGCTCAAGCGTCCCGAAAATATCTTCCAGTCCGCGACCGTGCACCTGAGTTCGCCGGAGGCATTTCAGAAGTTCAAGGACGCGATCACCTCCGACCCGCGGCTGAATCTCGAAGTCCAGCGGGAAATCGACTACTACGCCAAGCAGTCCTCGGCGATGACGCGGCTCATCACGGTGCTGGGCGGGCTGGTGGCAGCGATCATGGCCTTCGGCGCCGTCTTCGGAGCGTTGAACACGATGTACTCGGCGGTTTCCGAACGGGGGCGCGAGATTGCGACCATGCGGGCGCTGGGCTTCTCGTCTTCGAGCGTGATCCTCTCCTTCCTCTTCGAGGCGCTGGTGATTTCCTTCATCGCCGGCATCATCGGCTGTCTGGCGGTGCTGCCGCTGAACGGCTGGACGACGCAGACCATGAACTTCCAGACCTTTTCCAACCTGGCGTTTGCCTTCAAGGTCACCTTCGATCTGCTGGTGATGGGCGTGGTGTTCGCGCTGATCATGGGCGTGCTGGGTGGAATGCTGCCGGCCATGCGCGCGGCGATGCGCCCGGTCGCCGTATCTTTGCGCGAATTGTAGATCCCGCTTGGCGAATCGTTACGCTGCGGCAGCGCGGGGAGCGAATCCCTGCGCTGCCCTAGCCGTCTGCCCCGTAGCTGTGCCTACCGCACCTGCAGATACAGGCTGTGCGGCACGTTGTCGCCGGTGGCCATCACCACCAACTGCCACGTCCCCGGCGAGAGGCCCTTGGTGTTCAGGTTGAAGATGTAGGCGCCGCCATCGTAGCGGAAGTTGCCGCCAGGATTGGCGCTCCCGGAATCCTGCACGGGCGCGACTTCGCCGGTGCCGACGTTCACCAACTTGACCGCGTGCAGCACAATCGAGCTCGAGGACATATTGCCGCCCCCCGAACTGAGCAAGGTCAGCTTGATCGGCACCGTACTGCCCGCGTTGTTGATCTTCGCCGGGTCGTATTGCAGGGACATGGCAAACGAGACCTCGAACGACTGGTCCACGCTCTGCGCAGCGGTGTAATCGCCATTGCCGGTTTGCGAGGCTTCCACGGTCACCGTGCCGACGCCGCCGGTCAGAGTCACAGTATTCCCGCTGACGGTAGCTGGGCCGGAGAGAATCGCAAAACTCACCGGCAGACCCGAGGAGGCGGTAGCATTGACGGCGAACGGCGCATCGCCGACCAGGTGATTGGCGATGGGCGTAAACGCAATCGTCTGCACAGCAGGATTGACCAGCAGATCGTTGGTCGCAGTGGCGGCGGCATAGATGGGGTCGCCGGCGAAAGTCGCGACCACGCCGCGGGCATAGTCGCCGCCCATAATCCCGCCGAGGCTCACGCCGGTCAGCGAGGCCATGCCGGTGGCATCCGTGGAGGCGCTGCCCACCGAGTTTCCGTCGAGCGCAAACGAAATGGTCTTGCCGCTCACCGGGTTTCCGCCGGAAGAGAGCGTGGCGGAAAGATCGACCATGCCGCCATAGATGCCGCTCGCTGAAGTTGTGGTCAGCGCCGTCGGCAACGGGTTCTCCGGACCGGAGGGCAGCGGCCAGGCGTAAGCGCCGCGGCTGCGCGTCCACAACGATAAGGTGGTCGCGCCGCGATCGATGGCCATGTCCCAGATCATCACGTTGGGAAGGCCGTTGTTGAAGCGGTTCCATACCGGGGGATTCGCCGTGATGTCATCGGTGTAGTAGAGACCGAAGTCACTGCCGGCGAACACCTGCATGGGGAAGTTGGGATTGGCGATGATCGAGTCCACCGGGATGTTGGGCAGGTTGCCGCTCTTGTCCGCCCAGGTGAAGTTGGCGCAGTTGGTATCGCAAACCACGCGGAAGACGTGGCCGGGCGTGCTGGGCGTGTTCTCGTTGAAGCCGCCCACCGCGGCATAGCCGATGGGCGCCGTGGTGGTGCTGGGATCGAGCGCGATGCCCATGATCGGACGATTCGGCAGGACTGCGTTGCCGCCGGTAACGTTCACCCAGTTGGCTTGCCCCTGAACTCCGCTACCCAATCCGAAGCCGATCTGCACGTTGCCGTCGTTGGTGCCGACGATGGCCATGCTCTGCAGCTTCGGCGAGTACTTCACCTGGTTGATGAACGAGCGATTGCCCAGCGTGGCCTTGGTGAGATTCGCGGTGGTGGGATTATTGGTCACGTACCAGGTGTTGGTCGAAGTCGCGCCGGTGACGGTCTCCCAAACGCGCGTGGTAGCGGCGATCAGATGCCCGCAACCGGTGGATAGGCCGGGAGGGTCGCAGTCATCGCCGCCGGGGATCCCGCCGTGGAAGAGGTTGATAGGCAGAATGAACGACTGCGTATCTCCAGTCCAGGCGCCTCTGCGGCTGCTCCAACTCGCGCCCGCGGCAGTGCAGTGATTAATGCAGCGGCTAAGACCGCCACTATTGTTGCCCTCCCAGAAGCGAAGGCTGCCGACATTGTCGCCTTGCGTGGTCCCACCCAGAAAGCCGGAACCGTTCATGGAGAAGTTCGCGCTGTTGACGTTCGCAAAGGGAATGGAGTTGCCGGCCTCGCCTCCGGCGGCCGCGGTCACCACCACGCTCGAACCGGAGCGGGCTGCGGTAGCGGTAGACGGGATGTCGGCGTTGATGGCGGTAACGATGTTGTTGCCTTCGGTGGTGGTGCTGGTGCTGAGCGTGACCTGGCCGGCGCCGCTTCTCGCCGCGACGAAGGTGAAGGTCTGCGGGCCAATGACGAAGGTCTGGCCCACGCTTGCGCCACCGGTGGCCAAGGTGATCGTGCCCTGGGCTTGGGTCGAGCCGGTACCCATGGGATCGATCTGGCCGGAAAATCCGTCGCCGCCGAGCCCCATCTGCCATTGCGCCGCGCCGCTGGGGCTGCCGTTGAACATCACGGAGCTCGGACCATTGTCCTGGGCGCCGCCGACGGCAACCGGCGTGCCCGAGTTGGCGAAGTTCGGGCCGATATCGCCGGCGTAGAACTCGATGGTGTTGAGCCCGTTGTCCATGTTGAACCACGCCGGCCGGCTGGTATTCAGCGCCGCGGTGTCGGCGTTGATGGTTCCGTGAACGCCGCCGTCATTGCCGGCAAGCAGCATGCTGGAGGAGCCGGGGACAAAGGCCAGCGCGTGCTGGTCCACGTGCACGACGTGGTTGCTGACGCTGGTGCCGGTATAACCGCAGGTGGTGTCGTACCAGGCGGTTCCGGTGCGGGTCGCCAGCCAGACCTCGTAGGTATCGAAAAACGCGCGGTCAGGATTGTTGGGATCGACAGCGATGCCCTGGTCGTACCAATTCTGGGGGTAGTCGCCCGCTCCGGACGAGCCGGCGCCAGAACTGGAGCATGCGAGCAAAGAGGGTCCGGCGGAGCCGGCCATGAAGCTCCAGGTCGAACCGCCGTCCGCGCTGGCCCACGCTCCCAGTTGGCAGCCGCTGGCGTTGCCGCAACCGCTGTTGGTGTTGGGAGTGATGGACTGCACCTGGGCGTAAATCACGTTGGGATCGCTGGGCGCAACCGCGATGTCAATGCGGCCGAGTTGATTGCCGGTGGTCGCGTTGACGTACGCGTTGCCGGTGCCGGCGTTCATGCCGGCGCCCGCCGCGTAGGCGCCAGCGGCTGCGCCGAAGATGAAGCCATTGCCGTTGCCGGCGATGGAGGCAAACGCCGGACAGCCGCTCGCCGGCATGGTGGCGGCGTAGAGTCCGTTGGCGCCGTTATTGCCGAGATCGTATTGCACTGCCGTGGCGAAGCCGCGCACGCCCACGGCCGCCAGGATCCGCGTGCTGCCGCCGAGATTGCTCAACTCCAGGCCGGTGATGTCCTGGCGCTGAGTGCTGAACGCGTTCGTTGTGCACGGACCGGCCCAGTTCGCTCCGCCGTCGTAGGAAAAGAACAGCCCTTTCTTGGTGCCGGCGACGACATTGTTACGATTGTTGGGATCCACGCGAACTTTGCCGACCGAATCGTATTGCGGGAACTGCCCAGCAGGCTCGGCGTAGCTGGCGCCAAAAATGTCGGCGCCCAGCACCGTCCAGGTCGCGCCGCCGTCGCTGGACTTCAGGACTCCCTGGCTTCCCATGGAGAACGAGCCGTAGTTCAGATCGCCGGTGCCGGCGTAGATGGTGTTGTGATCGCTGGGATCGAGGGCCAGGCTGTCGATGCTGGTGGTGGAGATCAGCGGATCGTCGGTGGTAACCGACCAGGTGGTGCTGTTGCTGCAGCAGTTGGTCGTTTTCCAGACGCCGCCGCCCACGCTGCCCGCATACGCGACGATGTTGCCGTTGATCGTGGTCGTGGGATCGATAACGATGCTGTTAATCCGACCTTCGGTGACTCCGTAGTCGTAGCATCCGGTACAGCCCGTCATGTGCTCGGGCGCCGGTCCCAGGGCGACAAAATTGTTGGGACTGAGAGTGAAGGGAGCAGGCGGGTTGCCGTTGGGGATGGAGTAGGTGATCGGACCGGATCCGTCCATGACGCCGGAGTCCGCTTGTCCGG
>DASUBK010000192.1:0-10516 GCA_035763305.1 Terriglobales bacterium
CTCCGGGCCACGATGATGATGCGCGCGCGTCGGTCCTTCTAACGTCTACGGGCTGCAGCGCCCACAATTAGGCGACTAAAGGTCTTGAATGGCCGCCATTGTCACGTTCTTCATCCTGGTAGTTCTCATCCCGACTTTTGCGATACGGAAAGCGATCCGTCAGCGCCAGCAGCGGCAAGCTGGAACGCCAGCGACTGACGCCGACGCTCGAGGACCGGTTTGGGTCGTGTTGGTTCCCCCACTGGGTGCTGCGTTGTCGTTCCTCGCTCTCCACCTGAAGCAGATTGGTGTATGCATTGTTCCGCAAGTCAGTTTCGGACCTCACATGCACACCGGACATCCCAACGTGCTTTGCGATACGCTCGTGTGGGTCGGACTCGTGTCCCCGTGGTTCATCGGTGCCGGATTTGCCTTTACCGCAGTAAGTAAAACCCGCAGTCTGGCTGTTCGCACCGTTGGTGGAATTGAGTTGGTGCTTTCGATGTTTTACGGCTGGTTTTGGCTGGTCGTCACCACCGGCGTGCTTTACCTCGGGTAACTGTTGGTAAATCGCATTATCACTAATTAGGCGCTCCGGCTGACGCCCTCGCCGGAAGCGTGTCGTCCCTGCGGGACTGGCAATTCTTTCTCGACTTCGACCCGGGACTGCCGTCCCGGGCTATCCAGTGCCGCCGCTGCGCGGCTGCATTGCGTGTTCCCGGCCCATGGAACAGACCCAAGAAACAACTGGTAAGCTCGGGCTTCCTCGCCCGAGCTCCATTACCGGTGTATAGCAACCCGCGCGGGGACGCGCGGGCCTACCCTATCGTAAGAGCGCAAGTCTCTTTAGAAGGCGCACCGTGGCGCCGATGTCTTGTAAGGGTAAGGGGCGGCAGGGCTCAAAGTTCCGTGCCATCGTCGTGCTGAACTTCGCGGGCCAACCGCAAGCGAGAGCTGGGCGGCAGGGCTCACAGTTCCGAGCCATTGCTGAACTGCGCCGACCGAGCCAACCGCACGCGCGCGATTCGAGAGTGCCGGAGGCACGTCACCGTCCCGGAGGGACGGCCCCAGCTCAGGACGACCGAGCCCCGGAGGGGCGACGGAGTCCTGGGTACCTGCGCGATGAAAGCTGCGAGTCCCGGAGGGACGGCACTCCTGCGCGAGAACGTGAGTTCGAGCGCCCGCGGTCACGAGGCGACGTCGCATAGGAATCCAGCCCGCGGCGGGCGGCATCGGCAACTGCCGAGCTGCGCTCGGCTGTGCAGGCGAGGCGCCTGCACCTACGTAAGCCTTTTCAATCCACCGACTTGCTGGGACGAACGGCGGCCACGCCTACGTCCAGGGATCTCCCCCGCTGCACCGACCGTGGTGCTTTCTTGTTCCTCCGGCACTTTAGTACCCGCCAACTCGCCTGCCCTCTATAATTTGCTCACATTTCGGCCTGCCATTCGTCCAACACGACGAAGCGACAACTCAGCTCTGGTTTGCGGCAGTTTCGCGCCAGGTGCGGAGGACGGGTGAGAGTGCAATGGCGGCCGACGCGATGGCTACAGTTCGAATGGGCGGTGTGTCCGGCCTAGCCGGGCGCGCGCCGATGAACTACGCGGGCGGCGCCGGCGCCTATCCGGCACGGAAGCGCATGAGCACGAACGCACGGCGGGTAGACGACACGCTCCTGATCCGCGAAGCGCAGCGCGGCAACCGCTCTGCCTTCGAGGAACTGGTGCGCAACTACGACCAGGCCGTGCTTCGCCTGGCGCTGCATCTCACCGGCTCCGACTCCGACGCCCAGGACATTTACCAGGAAGCCTTTCTCAAGGCCTACCGCAACCTGGGCAGTTTCCGCTTCGAGTGCTCCTTCTACACCTGGATCTACCGCATCGTGACCAACCTCTGCCTCGACCACCTGCGCAAAAAGCAGGTGCGCAAGGAAGATGCGCCGGTCACCACCGACAGCGACGGCGAGGAGTACAGCCTGATCGACCAGGTGGCGGACGACCGCGCCGGCTTCAATCCCGAGCACGACCTGATGCGCCGCGAACTGGGCGCGCGCATCAACCAGGCCCTGGGGCGTTTATCGGGCCGGGAGCGGATGGTCTTCGAGCTCAAGCACTACCAGGGGCTGCGCCTGCGGACCATCGGGGAAATGCTGAATACCACGGAAGAGACCGCGAAGAACACGCTGTTCCGCGCCACGCAGAAGCTGCGCGCGGCGCTGGCAGAAATGCGATGAGAAGCTTATGAACTGCGATTGGGTCAAGTCCAACATCACGCTGTACATTTACGACGAGCTGGGCGACGACGCCCGTTACGAGCTGGACCAGCACGTGGGCCGCTGCGCCGACTGCGCCGCCGAACTCAAGAACCTGCAGGAGTTCCGTGCCCAGATGTCCACCTTTCCCGTCGTCGAGCCCTCCCCCAATCTGCTCACCGCCTCGCGCATGCGCCTGCAGGAAGCCCTGGAATCCGTCGAGCAGCGGCGCGGCTGGTTCTTCGATCCCGCGGCGTGGCTGCGCCAGTTCAAGTTCTCGCCCGCGCTGGCGGCCGCGCTGCTGATCGTCGGCTTCGCCGGCGGCGTGGGCACCGCCTGGAAGCTGGCCACCGGCACCCGCGGCGGCAGCGGGCTCCCCGGCGTAACCAGCACTCCGGCGGCGGCGAACGAAGCTTCCATCGTCGGCATCCGCGACATCGCGCAGCAGCCCGGCAGCAACAACGTGAAGATCACCTACGACACCATGGTGCCGCAGTCGGCCGAGGGTTCGCTCAACGACGCGCGCATCCAGCAGTTGCTGCTCTTTGCGGCGCGCAACAACTACAACTCCGGCGTGCGCGTGGATTCGGTGGACCTGCTCAGCCAGAAGCCGGATGACGTCAACATCCGCAAGGCATTGATCGTCTCGCTGCTGACCGACAACAACCCGGGCGTCCGCCTCAAGGCGCTGGCCGCGCTCGGCCCCTGGGTCAAGGAAGACGTGGACGTGCGCAACGCGACGCTGGAAGCGCTGCGCCGCGATAAGAACCTGGGGGTGCGCGCCGAGGCGCTCCACCTGCTGCAGCCGGTCAAAGCCGACAGCACGGTGCGCGCGGTGCTGGCCCAACTGGCGCAGAGCGACGACAACGAGTTTATCCGCCAGCAATCGGGCCGCATTCTGGCCTCGGTGCCGGAGATTCAGTAAGCAAGGATTATGGCAGTTCGCATTCATACCCGAATCGTGGGCCCTGGAGGGAGAAAGGCCTCAAACTTGAAACGCTCAATCCAATTCGCGACCACGGCCCTGCTGGTGGCACTTGCACTGCCGCTGTGCGCGCAAACCTCGAAGGTCTACCGCGAGGGCAACGCCTGGGTGGAGGAGGTCACCGGGACCGTTCCCGCCGCCCGCACCCTGCGCATCAACACCGATGTCGGTGCGGTGAACGTCACCGGCGGCGCGCAGCGCGACGTGACTTACACCGTACGCAAGAAGGTTTACGTAGGTTCGGAGGAGGAAGCGCGGCGGCAACTGGCGCGCTTCCGGGTGCGCGCCGGACGTGGCGCCGACTCGACTTTGATTGAGGGCTCGTGGGAGGAAGGCAGCGCGCGCAAGTTCTCCGCCGATTTCCAGATCCAGGCGCCGCGCGAGACCGACCTGGTGCGCATCTCGACTGACGGCGGCGCCGTCGGCGCGCGCAACATCTCCGGCCGCCTGGAAGCGGAAACCGGCGGCGGCGGGGTAACGGTGTCCGACATTGGCGGTCCGGTGACGGTAGAGACCGGCGGCGGCACGGTGTCGGTAAACAACTGTCCCGGCCCGCTGGGCCTGCATACCGGCGGCGGCGCCATCAGCGTCAGCGGCTCCGCGGGACGGGCGACGATCGAAACCGGCGGCGGCGCGGTGCATGTGCAGCAGGCATCGCAGGCTTCGGTGGAGACCGGCGGCGGTGACGTGGATGTCCGCTCCTGCGGCGGCGAACTGCACGCCAGCACCGGCGGCGGCAACATTGACGTCGGCGACGTGGCCGGCCGCGCTTCGCTCGAAACCGGCGGCGGCAACATCCATCTTGCCTCGGCCACAGGCCCGGTGGTTGCCGAGACCGGCGGCGGCGGCATCGAGTTGTACAAGCTGGCCCAGGGCGCCAAGGCGGAAACCGGCGCGGGCGGCATCACCGCGGAATTTCTCGGCGTCGGCCCCAACGGCTCCACGCTGGAGACCTCGGCCGGGCACGTGATCGTCTACCTCTCGCCGCAGGCGAAGGTGACGCTGCGCGCCACCCTGGAAATGGCCAACGGCCATCGCATCAGTTCCGACTTCCCCGACTTCAAGATCACCACCGAAGGCGGCGACTGGGGACCGAAGAACATGACCGCGAGCGGCAACCTGAACGGCGGCGGCCCGGTGTTGCGGGTGCGCACCATGTCGGGCGACATCGAGATTCGCCGCTCGAATCGGTAGAGGAGGTGTGTGGCGCGGGTCTCAGACCCGCGAGCCCACGGGTCAAAGACCCGTGCCACACAGGCACCATCCGGGACGGCAGTTCGCGTCTGCTGTCCCACTGGAGGAGACCGAACGCGAAGGACAGAAGTTATGAAGAAGGCAAACGCAATCATTCTCGTATTCCTGGCCGGGATTCTGGCGGCGGCACAGAATCCGCCCGAGGCACCCGAGCCTCCCGCCACCCCGCAGGCGGCGCCGGCGCCCGCTCCGCGCGCGCGAGTGCGCCGGCCGGTGCGCGCGCGCCTCGCCGACGGCGACATGTCGTCGCGCCGCGCCTATCTGGGTGTCGGCATCGATTCTCTCTCTCCTGACCGCGCCTCGGAGCTCAAGATGAAAGACGCGCGCGGCGTCGAAGTGGTGATGCTCGATGGCGACTCGCCCGCCTGCAAGGCCGGCATCAAGGAGCACGATGTCATCCAGAGCTTTGACGGCAAGCCGGTCAACAGCTCCAGCGATCTGGACCGCTACATCCGCGAAGCGGGTCCGGACAAGACGGTCGCCGTCGGCGTGGTGCGCGACGGCCGGCCGATGAACCTGAACGTCACCCTGGCCAGCCACGAACAGATGGCCTTCGGCCACGACATGCACATCGTCATTCCGCGGGTGAACGTGACCATCCCGCACATCCCGGAGATTCCCGCCTTCGTGATGATGCAGTCGTGGCGCCGCTCGGGGATCCAGGTGGAGAACCTCAATTCGCAACTGGGCGAATACTTCGGCGTAAAGAACGGCGAAGGCGTGCTGGTGCGCGCGGTGGATAAAGGCAGCCGTGCCGAGCAGGCAGGCCTTAAAGCCGGCGACGTGATCGTGCGCGTCGGCAACCAGCGCATTTCCGGCACCGACGACTTCATGCGCTCCCTGCGCGACACCCGCAGCGGCAACGTGCAACTGGGCATCGTGCGCGACCGCCGCGAGCAGTCGCTGTCCATGGCCGTACCCGCCAGCGGCCCGGGGGACGGTTCCGAGATGCGGGATATGGAGATCAACATCCCCGTCGACGAGATGCGCGCCAGCATGCAGGACTGGTCGGAAAAGTTCCGCAAGGACATGGAGAAGAACTCCAAGGAATGGCAAAAAGCGTGGCGCGAGCAGGAGAAGGCGTGGCGCGAGCAGATGCGCCAGCAGATGCGGGACTGGGACCACGACGACCTGACCCACTAGGAAAGCAGAAAGTAAAATCGGGTAAAGGAAAAAGTCGCAGCACTTTCTCCTTTACCCGATTTCACTTTTTACTCTCCTCAGTCGGCGGTGACGTTTTCCGCCGAACTGCGGCTGACGCGGTTGCGCCCCTTCTGCTTGGCGGTGTAGAGAGCGGCGTCGGCGGCGCGCACCAGGGCATCGCGATTGTCGCCGCAGGCGGGAAAGTCAGCGATGCCAGCGCTGATGGTCACCGGCCGCGGCACGCCGGTGAAAGGATACGTCTCCACCACCCGCCGCATCTTCTCCGCCATGGCCACTGCCTTGTCGCCGTCGGTTTCCGGCGCGATGACGACGAACTCCTCCCCGCCGAAGCGGCACGCCACATCGCCCCTGCGCAGCTGCTGCGAGAACAGCGTTCCCACCTGGCGCAGCACCTCGTCGCCCAGCAGGTGCCCGAATTCGTCGTTCAGCTTTTTGAAATTGTCGATGTCCACCATGATGATCGACATCTCATGCTGGTAGCGCCGCATGCGCTCCATTTCCTCCAGGATGCGCATCTCGAAGTAGCGGCGGTTGAACATGCCGGTCAGGCCGTCCACGTAGGCCATCTGCTTCATGTTCTCGAAGTGGCGCGCGTTCTGGATGGCGTTGGCGCAGATGTCGGCCACCGACTCCAGCGGTTGCACGTCGCTGGGCTGGAAGGCGCCCTTGCGCGCGCTCTCCAGCGCCAGCACGCCCAGCGTCTGGCCGAAGCAGATGAGCGGCAGGCACATCTCCGAGCGCGTCTCCTCGAAGCCCTCCACATACCCATGCACGCCCTCGACGTCGTTCTCCAGCACTGGCTTTCCGCTCTGGATGGCGCGGCCGCTCAGCCCCGCGCCCGGCGCCAGGGTCCCGCCGCGCCCGATCCGCACGGAGAGATGGCCCAACTCCGCCCGCATCGCCAGCCGTTTCTCCTCATCCAGCAGCAGCACGGCGACGTGATCCACCGGAAACGACTGCAGGATGTGCTTGCAGGCGCGGTCGAGCAGTTCCTGCAGGTCGAGCACCGCCGTGGTCTGGCGGGCGATGGCGTTGATGGCCTCCAGTTGCGCCGCCTTGCGCTGTTCCTGCGAGTAGAGCTGCGCGTTCTGCAGCGCGATGGAGGCCTGGGTCGAGAACAGCGTCAGCAGGTCGATGGTCTCGGGACTGAAAAAATCTTCCTGGTCGCTCTGGCAGTCCAGCACTCCCACCATCTCGTCGCGCACCAGCAACGGCACCGCCAGCTCCGAGCGGGTGCTGGGGATGGTGCAGATGTAACGCGGATCTTCGTGGACGCGGGGGGCGTAGATGGGCCGCTTCAGCTTGGCCGCGGTGCCGATCATGCCCTTGCCCAGCGGCAGGTGCGTCTCCTCGCTCTCTTTGTTCCAGCCGGCGTGGGTGCGGACGGTCAGCTCTTGCGTTTCGGCATTGAAGAGCAGCACCGCAACATGCTGCAGGTGGAAGTAGTCCCGCAGGATGGTGAGGATGCGATTGAGCACCTCGTCGAGGTCGAAGGTGGAGATGACGGCCTGGGAGGCGTCATACAGAATGGCGATTTTCTGCATGCTGCAGTCGTGACTTAGATGTCGGCGGGGGCCGCTTGCGGCGGCATTCTAGCACTATCTCGGCCGGTATACCGTTGCCTTTCGGGTTCGGTCCCAGCGCCGCAGCAGGAGGAAAATCGCGCCGCACAGCAGGAAATCCAGCCCCAGCCCGGGATCTAACTTGCCGATTCCATGCTGCGCCCACAGCGGAAGACGAGGCATCAGCAGGACGAAATAGATGGCGTTGCCCGCCAGCACCGCGGCCAGAGCGTGCAGAAAATTGCGTTTCACCTTCGCTTCGATGCCGGTTCCGTCGCGGAACCAGTGCGGACCGGGAGCGGCAGGGGATCGCTCCGGACCCGCTTGCATATGAAACAATACGCCTTCGCCGCCATGCTGGAACTCACCACGCCGGTGCAGTACGTGAAGGGAATCGGCCCTCGCCGCGCCGAGATCCTGGCCACCCGCGGCATCAGCACCCTCGAAGACCTTTTGTACTACCTGCCCTTCCGCTACGAGGACCGGCAGAATCCCCGGCGCATCGCCGAGGTCCGCCCGGGGGAGATGGCCAGCCTCATCGGCGAGGTGCGCGGCTCGGCGCTCTTTCGCACCAGACGCATGCCGCTGTTCCAGCTTACGGTCGGTGATCCCGGCGGCGGCCGCGCCACCCTGCGCTGCCTGTGGTTCAACGGCACCTATCTCAAAGACCGCTTCAAGCCGGGGCAACTGGTCGCGCTCTACGGCCGGGTGGAACAGGACCAGTACGGGCGCTCGCGCAACCTGCAGATTATGCAGCCGCAGTTCGAGATTCTCGGGCCCACCGGCGAGGAGGACGTGGACGCTCTGCCCGAGTCGCTGGAGATCGGCCGCATCGTTCCCGTCTACGAGGCGATGGAGCACAACGCCATCACCTCGCGCGTCTTCCGCCGCGTCATCCGCCGTGCCCTGGAAGATCTGCCGCGCGACCTGCCCGACGCCATGCCGCCTGCCATCCGCGAGCGCCTGCAACTGCCCTCGCGCTACGACGCCTTCTGGAACACGCACTGGCCGCCGGAGTCGGTTTCCCTGGCGGATTTGCAGGCGGCGCGTACGCCGGCGCAGGTGCGCCTGATCTTCGAGGAGCTCTTCTACCTCGAGCTCGGCCTGGAATTGAAGCGCCGCCGCATGCGCGCCCAACCGGGCATCACCTTCAATCTCGACGATCGCGTGCGCGAGGCCATCAAGCGCATTCTGCCCTTCCATCCCACGACAGCGCAGAAGAAGGTGCTGAAGGAGATTGCCGACGACATGCGCCGCCCCTCGCCGATGCGCCGCCTGCTGCAGGGCGACGTCGGCTCGGGGAAGACCATCGTGGCGCTGGAGGCGGCGATCATCGCCATCGAGGACGGCTACCAGGTCGCCCTGATGGCGCCCACAGAAATCCTCGCTACCCAGCATTACCTCTCCGCCCGCCGCATCCTGGAGCATGCCGGCTACCGCATCGTGCTGCTAACGGGCTCGCTGGAGCCGGCGCAAAAGCGCGACGTGCGCCGCCACATCGCCCACGGCAACGCGCAACTGGTCATCGGCACCCACGCCTTGATCGAGGAGAAAGTGGAGTTCGCCAGGCTGGGATTGGCGATCGTGGACGAGCAGCACCGGTTTGGGGTGATGCAGCGGCTGAAGCTGATGAAGAAGTCGCCGGTCGCCAGTCACCAGTCGCCCGTCCTGGTCGGGGTGAACGCCACCGCCGCCGCTGAGCCGCTGGCGGCTGAGATCGGGGCGACTGACGACCGGAGACCGGCGACCGGCGAGCAAGCCGAGCCCGACACTCTCGTGATGACCGCCACCCCCATCCCGCGCACCCTGGCGCTGACGCTCTACGGCGACCTCGATCTCAGCGTCATTGATGAGCTGCCGCCCGGCCGCACGCCGATTGTCACCCGCCGCGTTTCCGACGAGCGCGCCTCCGAAGTCTTCGAGTTCGTGCGCAAGCAAGTGAAGGAAGGGCACCAGGCGTACATCGTTTACCCAGTCATCGAAGAGGGCTTCGTCCCCGCCTCGTCCGAAAACCCTGACGTAGCGCCGGGTTCCAGCCGGCGGTCCCGCGAGCGTCCCGCCCGCGCCAAGCAGGCGCCCCTTCTTCCCAACATGCAGGCGCCGGGCGAGCTAAAGGCTGCCGTCAAGATGTATGACGAGCTCCGCCAGCGCATCCTCCCCGACCTGCGCATTGCCCTGCTGCACGGCCGCCTCGACGCCGAGCAGAAGGACGAAGTCATGCGCCGCTTCCAGGCCGGGCAGGTAGACGTGCTGGTCTCCACCACCGTGATCGAAGTCGGCGTGGACGTGCCCAACGCCAACCTCATGGTCATCGAGCATGCGGAACGCTTCGGCCTGTCGCAGCTGCACCAGTTGCGCGGGCGCATCGGCCGCGGCGCCGCCAAGTCGTTTTGCGTGTTGATGACCAGCGGCCGGGTGACGCCCGAGGCCGAACAGCGCCTCGACGCCATGGTCCGCACCACCAACGGCTTCGAGATCGCCGACCTCGACCTGCAACTGCGCGGCCCGGGAGAATTCTTCGGCACCCGCCAGGCCGGGCTGCCGGCGTTTCGTGTCGCCAATCTCATTCGCGACCGCCAGTTGCTGGAGGTCGCCAAACGCGAAGCCCGCGACCTGCTGGGCGATGCCGAGGTTCCGCCGCCTGACCTCAGCCGCGCGCTGCAACACCTCCGCTCCCACTGGCAGCGCCGCTACGGGCTGGTGGAGGTGGGATAGACGGGGCCATTCGGCCGGGTTGCGCCATGCCCGTCTGCGAGCTGTTCGGTTACCGATGGACGCTGGCAAAGCAGTAAACATTCACCGCCGGACGTTGCCCTTCCGACAGTGGCAACCGCATTGACACCGCGGACATCGCTTTGTTACGGTGAGTGCGTCCTAAGGAACACAGTTGCAGGGAGTTTTTAGGGCCCGGCAGTAACATCGGGATTCCTCGCCACGGATCCCGCGCCGCGCAGCCGCCACTTTCCTGGGCAAACCAGCCCTTGGCGCGGCCGACACAGTGAGTTTGGAGTTCGTCGGGACTTTGCCGGCAGCGGGTAACCATACGTAATGCTCGCCGGCTTGGGAGTGACTACTTTGCGCAAACGCTTTTACATTCTCTTCGTCGCCCGCAACGACCAGGGAGAGCTGCGCAAGATCCCCATTCCCCTGCATTACGCCTACGTCTTCCTGGCCGGGGCGCTGATCGGCATGCTGAGCATTACCGGCATGGCCGGCTCCTACGCCCGCATGCTGTTCAAGGTGATGCGCTTCAACGAAGTGCGCGCCGAGAAGGAACAGCTCAAGAACCGCTACTCGCAACTGGAGCAGGTGGCCCGCGAT